>JAGLQA010000015.1 GCA_023137075.1 Candidatus Aminicenantota bacterium | reverse complement strand
TAGTATTTTGGTCTGAAATTACTATTGCCGGTCTATTTGTGCTATTCCGGCCGCATTTTGGCCTGATTTTACTACCCTTTTGGTCTGAAAGTGCTCACTCCCTCCCCCATTTTACTGCATAATATGCCCGTACCGCGTGACGGGCACTTACAGTGCGGTGTTGAACAACCGGTTCAACATAACCGCACAACCCGCTGTTGAGTGATTTGTTTTTTCGGCAGGGTTTTGAGGTCGTCAGAGACGGTGCTTTGAAAGTTTTCCCTAAAAAACTTTTGACAATAATAAAAATTAAAAAAGGAGAAAAAAAATGGCAAAAAGACCTATTGACATCACAGTAGTAAACGACAACACGGATGTAAATTTAACCTTTAGTGAACCCAAGTCCCAACACGGCACAACGCCGGAGATTACCGCCGGTGATTCCACCATTAAGTCCAATGGTGGTCAGTGTACCGTACATGCCCAGGAGAAAGACCCGGTATTCGGGCCCGGGCCCCAGGGATCTTTCAAATTCGACTTTGACGATGATTCCGGCCGGGCTTTTAATTTTAGTTATAACCATCCCATGGGCACCGGGGAAACCTATGTCAACGTCACCCCGCCGGATGGCTATACCTACAGCATGACCGACAACCACCTGGCCCACCATAATGCCTACTGCACCATTAAATTGCAGAAATTGGCGGATTAGTAAAACTACTCAATGAACCGGCGCCTGGTTCCCAGGCGCCGGCGGCCATTTCCCGCGAAAAGGAGGATAATATGCCGGTAATTCCCATAAACAGCGATTATTCAAACATCAACCAATTTATCGACAGCCTATTCGATACGGATGTCCGGACCCTGAACAGCATCCGGAGAGCAATACAAGGCGGCGGCTTGACCATGGCCTTCTCCGATCAAAACGAGAAAATCAAGGCGGTTTGGCTGGCCGCATGGAGGGCCTTCAATAACTTACCTTATGATGAGAAAAATTTTTCCCACTGCCCGGAAAGCGACCAATATCTCATCCGCTTCCTCAGCCGGTTCATATACGATAATAATCTAAGTATGTTCGTCCCGGAACTAAAATACCTGGGAGTGGACAATCAATCAGGTTGCCCTATTTACCAGTTGCGAGGCTATCAACAGTATGCTTTTAAAGAAGGTGACCAGGTGCGTATACAAACCACTGAAAGTTTTTTCGACTTGCTTTTGCCCGGTGCGCATTTTGTTTTTATACAGGCCGCCGAGGACTTGCCCCCCGGAGTGACCGTCGAATCCTATTACCAGATGTTCAAAAGCAACGCGGACCTGGCCCCCTATCGCCGTCATGATCCGGGCAATTCCCATTATACCTCTGTGCTAAATATTTGCGGTTACTATGCCCCGGATATAAAAGGAAACAGCGCGCCCAATCCCTGCCCATTGTTAGTGGCCTACCTGGTGGGGCCCACAGTTTCAGAAATAACCTGTGATCCTTCGGTTTACAGTACATTTATGCAGTTGGAGGGCTGGGAATCCCCTTACAGCCGTCACAACACCGATTACGACACGTATAAAAAAACCTTGTGGAACATCTCCACCTTTGGGGCGTGTGCTTACAGTGAAAAACGCGGGACCACGGTTTTCCTGGCCCCGGGCCAGTGGCAGCCCAGGACCAACCCGGATACCATCATGCCGCCCTATGCCGGGGCGGAAACCGCCCAACCCTGGTTAAATAAAAACCTGGTCCGCTTAGCCGCTGCAAGTGAATGAAGGAGGATTACCAAAATTTGAGGTATGGAGCGTCAAAACATCAAGACTGCTGTGAAAGCATTTAATGAAGAGGTTTTCGGCTTTTTAAAAACTTTTGACAATACCAAAAAAAATAAAAGGAGGAAACATGAAAAAATGTTTAGTTGTTCTGTTTTGTGTGTTGGTTTTAACCCTGGGCCTGACTGCAGGCGAAAAAAAAGTGGGTTTATTCCCGGTTTGTTACGCAATCGGGGGCGAAAAACCCGGAGCACCGTTGTTTAAAGTCAGTCTCTTAGTGTACACACCCGGCAAAACGGTAACCGGTTACGGTTTTATCACTCAGACCACGAACCCACCGCTGAAGATTGAAACAAAGCTGCACGGTGATTTTACTTACATGACCGTGATGCCGAAAAACGTACACATCCTAATTGTGGCCACCGGTTACCCGGTTGTTCACTGGCCGCCCCACGGCGGTATCGGCCCGGTGATTCTACCCAATGTACACCTGCGGATGGTTCTCAACGGAGACTGGAAGTCGGGCACGGCCAATTACCAGTACCAGGATTCCAAGGGCAATTGGCAGGAAGTCAAGGACGCCCCGGTAAAGATGGTCGACTGTTGGACTAAATAGCGACAGGGCCCACCTGCCGAAATACCGCGCGGGTGGGCACCCCGCTTTTACAATTTACATGCACAAATAGGGGGCTGTGCGTGCAAATGTGCAAATTTTGAAGGCACTTATTCTAATCCCCCGTCTTTTTCTTTTTCATGTTTCTATATGAACTCTGCAGAGACGAAAAACTTAAATCGCCAAAAATTTCAAATTATAGAACAAAACGCAATTATCATTTGCTTCCTATTGCTGAATAATTCATTAATAAATTTGTACGCAGTGCCCCAAAAAGTTGTCACCAGGGGCCAGGAAGTGAAAAAAATAAAAAACACTTGAGATTTGAGCCGTTTTAGGTCATACTATAATATGCAGAAAAAGCCGTTTTTCGGCCCTTAATGCATATTGGATTAAAAATGTTAAAAAACTCTGTTAAAGACTTCGTCGAAAACATCCAGGCAGAAGGCCGCTATTCTTTCGAGAAAAGCGAACTAAATAACCAATTGAACCTATCGCCGGAGGCAACCCAATCGGCATTAAAACGGCTGGCAAGAAAAAACCGCATCGCCACTCCCCGGAAAGGATTCTATGTTATTATTCCATTGGAATACCGGTCAGGTGGGATAATACCTGCCTCATGGTTCATTAATCAATTAATGACTTTCCTGGACATGAACTATTATGTGGGGCTTTTGAGTGCGGCTGCTTTACATGGCGCAGCACATCAACAACCGCAGGAATTCCACGTTGTGACCGCAAAACAGATACGTCCAATAGAAATAAAAGGGATAAGAATAAAATTTTTCACCAAAAGCACAATCAAACCGGAAAAAAGAATTAATCATATCAAAACCGAAACAGGCTATATAAATGTTTCAAATCCCGAAATAACAGCCCTGGACTTGATCCGGTATTGTCCGAAAGTTGGTGGATTCAATTTTATTTCTACTGTTTTACTAGAGCTTTCCGAAAAAATAAAGGCAAGCGAATTGCTTCAAGCCGCTAAAATGGAGAAGAACCAGGTATACATTCAACGGTTAGGATACATACTCGACTACTTAGGGAAAGAGAAGCTAACTACAAAACTTAATCAATGGTTCCGAAAACAAAAAAGCTTGCGAATTTCTTTAGCACCCGGGATACTGGCAGAAGACAGCAATTTAAATCAAAAATGGAATATATGGGTAAATAAAATTATAGAGGTAGATGAGTTATGATACCGAAAGCAGATATAATTCAATGGAGAAAGTTTGCTCCCTGGAAAAGTGACGCCCAGGTGGAGCAGGACCTCATCCTGGGTAGGGCGTTGATAGAAATATTCTCTAACCAATTGTTATCCGACAGCCTCCTGTTTCGAGGTGGAACTGCCCTAAACAAATTGTTTTTACATACACCGGTTCGCTATTCGGAAGACATTGACCTGGTTCAGAAAGAAGCCATCCCTATCGGAGAGTTAATGGGCGAAATGAGAAAAACGCTTAATTCGTGGCTGGGAAAGCCCAAAACAAAGCAGAAGACAAACAGTGTTGTGTTTATTTATAGAGCCGATTCGGAAATCCCACCGGTCAGCAAGCTTCGCATAAAAATTGAAATAAACACAAGGGAACATTTCAATATATTTGAAACGACACAAAAGGTTCACAGTATTAATTCCCGGTGGTTTTCGGGAGAATGCGAAATCACCTCCTACCTGTTTGAAGAATTATTGGCTACCAAATTAAAAGCGCTGTACCAAAGAAGTAAAGGAAGGGATTTGTTTGATTTGTGGTATGCGCTTAAGGGGGGAAACATTGACGGATCAAAGATTATTTCTGCGTTTAGAAAATATGTAGAGGCTGATAAAGCAAATATTCCTAAAGAGGTTTTTAAGAATAATGTGTTAAAAAAATTGGAAGACCCTGATTTTTTAAATGACACAGTCCCGATTCTTCGTCCGGGCATCAAATATTCTCCTTTTGAAGCATATGAGTTTGTTAGGGAACAATTGATTGAGAAACTATAGAAAATAGGGGGCTGTGCGTGCAAATGTGCAAATTTTGAAAGTACTTATTCTAATCCTCCGTCTTTTTCTTTTTCATGTTTCCATATAAACTCCGCGGAGACGAAAAACTTAAATCGCCAAAAATTTCAAATTATAGAACAAAACGCAATTATCATTTGCTTCCTATTGCTGAATAATTCATTAACAAATTTGGTTCTATAAAAAAATTCTAATGTGTGACCCCGTTATTCCGCCTTTTTTTGTTGCAATTTTAAAAAAAATGCTGGATAATACAGTGCGTAATAGGAATTATAAAAAACGAGAGGTAAAAAATGGAAGTAAGAATCGGGGTAGGTAAGCATGATGTGACAGGCCCATGCGCGGGCGTCGGTTTTATGGGCATGTCGAGTCTTTCACAAAAAGGGGAAGGGATTCACTCGCGCTTGTTCAGCCGGGCTTTCGTTATTGAGGAAGCGCCGCAGGGTAAAAGCGTGGTTATCGTTTGTGCAGACCTGTGCATGTGCTCTCAAGCCGTGCACCAGGCAGTTTTAAAAAAAGTGGCCGAACATTTCAGAAATACGCCTTATGAAGGAATATATTCGGAAAAAAATGTGGTGTTATCCGCGACTCACACCCACAGCGGACCCGGCGGTTATTCATACTTTATGGCATATAATGCGTCTATAACCGGGTTTAAAGGCTTAAATTTCGATTATATTGTCAAGGGAATCTTCGCATCCATTGTGAAAGCCCATGAGAATAAAGTGCCCGGCAAAATTTTGCTGGCCCGGGGCGATGTGGAAGATTGCGGCGGCAATCGCTCCATAAAAGCATACAATAATAACCCGGAAGAGGAGCGGAATCTCTATGGTTCCCCGGTGGATAAAGAGATGACCCTTCTCAAGTTTGTCGATCATAATGGCAAGACGATTGGTTCCATCAATTGGTTTGCCCTGCATGCGACGAACATGGGCGCGAAAAACAGGTTGATCTCCGGTGACAACAAGGGTTATGCCGAGGAACTTTTCGAAAAGGATAAAGGTGTTATTTCTGCTTTTGCCAATTCCTGCTGTGGTGACAATTCCCCTAACATGAAATACGGGCTTCCCGATGGGATTCACGATTTTGAACGGACCGTCGAGTTCGGGACAAAACAGTACGAAAAAGCAGCGGAATTATTCGATAATGCGGTAGATGAGCTTACCGGAAGTATCGATTACCGGCAAACCTACGTGGATATGAGCCACTGTGTGATAGACGGGGAGGACGGTAAGAGAACCTGGCCCGCGGCCATGGGCCTGGGTATGAGTAAAGGCAGCACGGAAGATTCGAAAGGACCCGGATTCTGGAACGAAGGCGTAAGGCGATCCGAAATCGGGGAAATTCCACGTCTTGTCGATACGATTCTCGGCGTTTTATCGATCGTCTACGGAATTCAATGGCCTTTATACTTAGAAGATGATTATATCGAGGGCCAGGGTGAGAAACCGATACTTTTTCCCTGGGGCCTGGCCAGGGACAATGGGATAGCGCCGGCCCCTTACATCCTGCCATTACAAATAATCAAATTGGGCAACCTGGCACTCATCTCCCATCCCGGCGAAATAACCGCCATGGCAGGTAGAAGGTTGAGGAAAACGGTTCTCGATATATTAGGCGGTGCGGGGGTCAAGCATGCGGTTGTAGCCGCTTATGCCGGTGCTTTCAGTAGTTATACCACCAGCGAAGAGGAGTATGAAATCCAATGTTATGAAGGAGCCTCCACTCTTTATGGCCCCTGGACTTTAAGGGCCTATCAACAGGAGAATGCCAGGCTGGCCCAGGCTTTGAAAAATGATGAACCCGTTCCCCCCGGCCCGGAACCGCCCGATTACAGCGGCAAGTTCCGTTCCCGTGATACCGGGGTGAGACCGCGAAAAAAGCCTCTGGGGGCGGATTTCGGTGAAGTAGAGATTCAACCTTTAAAAACCTATATAAGAGGAGAGGAAGTGGTTGCCGGTTTCTGGGGTGGCCATCCCAATAATAATTTTGCAGCCGGGGAATCCCTGCTGGTTATCGAGAAACAAGAGGGCAGCGATTGGCAAAGGATTTATACAGATAGGGAATTTTGCACGGTTTTTCACTGCAAGAAGCGCGGAGACGACCTGGTTATCGATGTGAAGTGGAAAATCCCCGAGGACCAGGAACCGGGGAAATATCGCATCCGCTATAACGGTTTATGGAAATCCGCTCCGAAAAAATTACACCCTATTGCCGGCCTTTCCAATGAGTTTACTGCAAAAAAATAAGCATATTTTTTCGGTCAACGGTTGAAAAACCTCCGGATTTTTGCTACAATACCTATTAAGAAACGTGCGGTAAACATCCATTTTTTAGTTTTCCGCGAGGTTATCACTCCAATGGACGATCTAAAAGCTGTTTTCCTTTATTCGCCCGAATGGGATAAGATCAATTACCCCCAGGGTTGTCCCTTCGATACCGGAAGAGCCGGTAAAACCCGCAGTACCCTTAAATCCATGGGAATTCTGGGCGGATCGCACCAGAGAGAAGTAGTACCGGCAAAAGCGACCCGGTCCGAGATGGAGCGATTCCACAAGCCTGAGTACTTAGACGCGATAAAAAATGCCGAGAAAGGGATTCTTCCCCCCGGGGCCTTTGCCATGGGAATCGGAACCCCTGACTGCCCGGTATTTCACGGCATGTATGAATACGCTTCCCTGGCAAGCGGCGCGTCGATAACCGGTGCGCGTATGATTCTTTCGGGAGAAGCGAATATAGTATTCAATCCATCCGGCGGATTTCATCATGCCGGTCCGGCAAAAGCGTCCGGCTTTTGTTATGTAAACGATGTGGTGCTGGCTGCGATGGAATTAACAGTTGCGAAAAAAAGTGTCCTTTTCCTGGACATGGATGTCCATCACGGTGACGGCGTGCAAAGCGCCTTTTATGAGCGGGATGATATTATGACCGTATCTTTGCACGAAAGCGGCAAGACGTTGTACCCGGGTACCGGGTTTGAGAACGAAATCGGCCGCGGTAAGGGTGAGGGATACTCTATTAATATACCTTTGCCCGTGGGCACATACGACAATGCCTATAAAAGAGCGTTCCGGGAAGCGGCCTTACCGTTAATTCATAAATTTAATCCCGATGTCTTGATCATAGAACTCGGCATGGATGCCCTATCCGGCGATCCCCTGGCCCATCTTCAGCTAACCAACAATACCTTTGTGGACATAATAAAAGAAATTTTAAAATTGAATAAACCGATACTTGCCACGGGTGGGGGCGGGTACAACGTGGCGGCCTCGGTAAGGAGCTGGGCGCTTTTGTGGAGTGTTTTATGCGGAGAGGACGATCATGACATGGGGATTGGCCTGGGTGGTGTTATGTTGGAAACAACGGATTGGCTCGGTGGGCTCAGGGACCGGGTATTAATCACCGATGCCGGTATTCGGGATACGGTGGATGCCGATATTAACCGGGTTATTGCCGCTATCCGGGAAAGGGTGTTTCCGCTCCACAGCCTGTTATAAAACCGGAAAGGGGAGGGCGTTATCGTAAAATTGCCGGATTTTTATGTAAAGGAATACGCTTAATCGTTAAGGAAAGCAGAAAATAAGGGTTTGGCGAACGCCAACCAGCTATCCGAGAATGTTCCGAGCTTGGCGAAAATATCCAATATAATCAGGGCATTTACATTCGCGTCCTTACCTTCGATTACCCGGAAACGTTTAAAAAAAGAGTTATTTATTTTTTCTATCCTGGCATACATGTCCTGGAATTTTTCCAGTTTCCAGTCTGCTTCCTTACCCGCTTTTTCTTTTAGATATTGGGCCAATAAGTAAGTTGAAACGGCGCGATAGATGGTTTCGTTTTCATCTGCAAAGGGGAGATGGGTAAAAACCATGGGCCTGAACCTATCAAGGACCGGGCAGCCGCTGGTAGCCATGATCAAGCCCATCAACGGGCTTAAACCCTCCTGGAGTGAGTTTTCCTTTTCAACGCGGCGACTACCGGTGGTGACACGGGTTAACACCCTGTCATAGGAAAAGTTGTCCTTAAAGCGCAATAACACGTACAACAGGTTGCGAGCGACCGGGCAATACTTGTGTGTCCCGGTATCCAATGGGCATTCTTCACATTGGTGGAATTCCAGCCGGATCCAGGAATCCTTTTCATTCACCGGTAAGGGCTCGAGGAGTAAATCTGTGTCGTCTAAGTTTAAATCGAAGGACTCTAGAAGGTTATCCTCAAAAAAGTATTCATATTTTATTTTCATTATAATACCGTTATAAAAAACCCTCTCACTGGCTGCATGGTAACATCGTTTTAGATTATTGTCAACATAATAGATATTAGATCAGCAATTTTAATTTTGACTTATAAGATGTTTATTCTTTCAGGAAAATTTAAAAACCATACCCGCAGGCCAGTCGGGTTTCCCCTGATCCCCTATGCGTGGGGGGAGCGTTTAGGGAAATATTGTCAGCAAAAATCAAGATGAATATATTATTAAAAACTTCCAAAATTAAAATTGCTGATGCTCCTAAACAGGGCTGCGTCATTAGCACGGTTTCCACGAACCGCTGCCCTACTTTTTAATGGCTGTTGGATAACATAAGTTTGATGCGGTTTAATTGATTGACCTCCGAAGAACCGGGGTCGTAATCGATGGGCACGATGTTGGCTCCGGGGAACATACGGCGCAGCCCCTTTAAAACTCCCTTTCCCGTGATTTGATTGGGAAGACAGGCAAAAGGTTGAACACATATGATATTGTTCACTCCCCGTTCAAGCAGTTCGATCATCTCGGCAGTCAACAGCCAGCCTTCCCCGGTCTGGTTGCCGGTAGAGAGGATCGCTTCCGCTTTCCGGGCCAGTTTATAGATCGATTCGGGAGGGTGGAATCTCTTACTCGCGGAAAGAGATTTTTTTAACTGTTTCTGGCAATACTCGATAAACCCGATAAACAGGCTTCCTTTTATCTTATCACGGCGGGATGCCGACAGCAGCCTGTGATTGGAAACATCGTCATATGCACAATAATGCAAAAAAGCGCAGATATCCGGGACGATGACTTCGGCGCCCTCTTTTTCCAGTAAGTCGATAATATTGTTGTTGGCTTCCGGGTGATACTTGACTAAAATTTCCCCGACTATTCCCACTTTCGGTTTTTTTTCACTGCCCAGGGGTAGGTTATCGAATTCGCTTACAATACGGCGCACATTCCGGTTAAAATCTTTTACTTTCCCTTCGTAAATGGAATCCAGGCAAACTACCGACCATTTTTCATGGAGGGCATTGGCTGAACCTTTAACCCTTTCATGAGGCCGGGTGGCGTATAATACATTCATGAATAAATCACCATAGATGATGGCCATACACATGCGGTGAAGAAGCGCGGGACTGATGGCGAAACCGGGATTTTTCTCTATCCCGACCGTATTGACGGATACCACCGGGATTTTTTCCATCCCGGCCTCTCGTAATGCCCTGCGGGTAAAGCCGACATAATTTGTGGCGCGACAGCCTCCACCGGTCTGGGTCATCATAACGGAGGTATTATCTAAATCGTATTTCCCGGATTCCAATGCGGCAATCACCTGGCCAACAACCATTATGGACGGGTAACAGGCATCGTTATTTACATATTTAAGCCCGGCATCGATGGCTTCCCGGGTGACCTGGGGCAGCAGTTCGGCCCGGTATCCTTTTGCCCGGAATGCGGCTTCGATAAAGGGGAAATGCAGCGGTGCCATCTGCGGGAATAGCAAGGTGTGCACAGTTTTCATTTCCCGGGTGAATACAGCCCGCTCCCGGGGTTTCGCCGGTTCCCGCAATTTGATCCCTTTTCTCTCCCGCTCTTTAACAGCCGCAATAAGAGACCTGATGCGAATTCGCGCGGCGCCTAAGTTTTTAACTTCATCGATTTTTAATAGGGAGTAAATTTTTCCCCGTCTCTCTAATATTTCCTGCACCTGGTCCGTGGTGACAGCATCGAGCCCGCAGCCGAAAGAGTTCAATTGTACCAGTTCCAGTTCGGGCCGGCCGGACACAAAATCGGCGGCCGCATAAAGGCGGGCATGGAACACCCACTGGTTTACCACCGAGAAGGGGATCTTTTCGTTTGCTAAGTGAGCGACCGAGTCTTCGGAGAGCACAGTCAGGCCATTAGCCGTGATCATGTCGGGAATGCCGTGGTGTATCTCCGGATCGATGTGATAGGGCCGGCCGGCCAGGACAATCCCCCTGCCGCCGGTTTGTTCCAGGTAGCGGAGAATCTCCTCTCCCTTTTTCCTGATATCCCCCTTGTAATTTTCCAGTTCCCGGTATGCGGCTCTAACCGCCTGCCTGATCTCGGCCGGGGGGATATTGAAAACTTTTAGCTCTTCGCACAGGCGTTTAACCATTCGCTTTTCATTATTGATGGGCAAAAAGGGATGTAAGAATGATATATTTTTCTCTTTCAATTCATCGATATTGATATTGATGACTTCGGGATAGGAGGCCACTACCGGGCAATTGTAAATATTGTCGCTGTCCTGCCGCTCCTTTATCTCATGAGGAATGGAAGGGAAAAAAATGGTTTTGATACCCCGGTTAATTAAATCAAGAATGTGACTGTGGGCCAATTTTGCCGGGTAACAGATGGATTCAGAGGGCAGGGTTTCTAAGCTGGCTTCCCAGGTTTCGGCGGTTGCCGTCCGCGACAGTTCCACCCGGAATCCCAATTCCGAAAAAAAGGTAAACCAGAAGGGATAGTGTTCATAGATATTCAATACTCGTGGAATCCCGATGGCGCCGCGTTTCGCTTCTACGGCCGGTACCGCCTTATAACGGAACAGGCGTTTGTATTTGAAGGCATATATATTCGGATGTTTTGTTCCGGCTCTGCCTTCCGGGCCGCCTCGTTCACAGCGGTTGCCGGTTACGAAAGTGGAACCGCTGCTGAACTTGTTGATGCGCAGGGAACAGTGGTTACCGCAGCCGCCGCATTTTTTGCAGGTGGTGGTTATTTTGAAGGCGTTGAGTTTTTGCCGGGGGATTAATCCGGATTCCTGTTCTTTGTTATAGGATTCACCGGCGAGCAGGGCAGCGCCGAAAGCGCCCATTATCCCGGCAATGTCGGGTCGTATGACCTCTCTTCCCAACTCCAATTCAAAACTTCTCAAGACCGCGTCATTGTAAAAAGTCCCACCCTGTACGACAATGTTTTTCCCCAATCCCCGTTTATCCCGTAATTTGATGACCTTGTACAGGGCATTCTTGATGACAGAAGAGGCGATTCCTGCCGATATGGCGCCGATCTCAACACCTTCTTTCTGCACCTGTCTGACTTTTGAATTCATAAAAACCGTGCAGCGGGTACCGAGATTGACCGCCCTTCCGGCCCGCAGCCCTGCCCTGACAAAAGCATCGATATTCATGCCCATGGATTCGGCAAAGGTTTCGATAAAGGAGCCGCATCCCGATGAGCAGGCTTCGTTTAAAATGATACTGTTGATGACACCGTTCTTTATTTTCAGGCATTTCATATCCTGGCCGCCGATGTCTAAAATAAAATCAACCTGCGGTTGAAAAAAGGCAGCCGCTTTATAGTGGGCAATGGTTTCCACTTCGCCGCTGTCGATCCCCAGCGCGGCTTTCAGCAGGGATTCGCCGTAACCGGTGACCGCGGCATGGGAAATCCGCCGGCCCGGCGGCAGCTTGCGGTAAAGCTCTTTTAAAGCTTTTATCGCAGCCTGCAGGGGATTGCCTTTGTTACCGGCGTAGTACGAATAGAGCAGTTCTCCTTTTTCATCGATCAGGGCAAGTTTCGTGGTGGTGGAACCCGCATCCACCCCTAAGAAACAATTACTCCTTAATTCGGATAATTCCCGGCGCGAAACCTTCGCTTTCGCATGACGGTATAAAAAGGTTTTGTAATCGTCTTCGCTCTTGAACAGGGGCTGTAATTCATTTTCCCGGTTGTGCTCGTTGTATTGGCTTTTTTCCGCCTGCTGCAGGAAAACCTCCAGGGAATAAGGTCCGTTTTTGGCCGAGAGAGCCGCGCCAAGGGCCACGAAGTAGTGGGCGTTTTCAGGGAAAATCGTGTTATCTTTCCCCAATTTCAGGGTTTTGATGAACAGTTTTCGCAGTTCCGACAGGAAATGGCACGGCCCCCCCAGAAGTGCTACATTTCCCCGGATCGGTTTGCCGCAGGCCAGGCCGCTCAGGGTTTGATGCACCACTGCCTGCATGATGGAGGCGGCAATATCCTTTTTATCGGCGCCGTCGCTCAGCAGCGATTGGATATCGGTTTTTGCAAAAACACCGCAGCGTGAGGCGATAGGGTAGATGTTGCGGCTCTGTTTGGCCAGTTTATTCAAACCCGCCGGATCGGTTTTAAGCAGGGCTGCCATCTGGTCGATAAAGGCGCCCGTTCCCCCGGCACAAGTTCCGTTCATGCGCTGCTCGAGGGTATCGCCGAAGTAGGTGATTTTGGCATCCTCACCGCCCAATTCGATGGCCACGTCGGTTTTCCCGAATAATTTTTTGATGGCGGTGCTGCAGGCCAGGACTTCCTGTATAAAGGGAATTTCCAGCCATTTGGATACGAAGAGTCCGCCTGAACCGCTTGTCATGATCGAAACTTTCCGGTTCCCGAATTTATCAGATGCCTCTTTCAGCAATTCGGTAACAACGGTTTTAATATCGGATAGATGACGGCGGTACCGGAGGAAAAGAATCCGGCCCTCCTCATTCAGAACGATAAGTTTGGCTGTTACTGAACCGACATCCAGACCGATGTTTAATTCCATATGTTGTCACCTACCTTTATAAACCTTTAAAGAATTTTAAATAGTTTTGTTCATATTGTCAATGGTTAAAAAAAATTAAAAAACTTGAAGATTTATTTTTTTTCAGGTAGAATTTATTTTGGGACATAAACGTTAGCGGCACTAAGTGATTTTATTATTAGGATTTAAAAACAAATGAGTAAACGAAAGGCGTTATTTATCATCAATCCGAAGTCGGGTCAACAACGGGGTAAAACTGTCGCGCGTACTCTGGAAAAGAAGTTAGACCCTTCGTTATATGATTGGAACGTGTATTACACGAAAGGTCCGGGAGATGCGGCGATAAAAAGTAAAAGTGCGGCCAATAAGATGGATACGGTCGTTGCAGTCGGAGGTGACGGTTCCGTTAATGAAGTGGCCCGGGGTTTAATCGGCAGCAGATCGGTATTGGGTATTATTCCCGTCGGTTCGGGAAACGGGTTGGCGCGATATTTGAAAATCCCGATGCGAATTCCGGATGCGATAGGCCTCCTGAACAACGGCCATATTAAAAAGATAGATACGTTAATGATCAATAATGAACTGATGCTTAATACCGCCGGTGTGGGTTTTGATGCCCGTGTTGCCCATGAATACAGCCGTTATGTGCACCGGGGAATCAGTTCTTACGTGAAATCCGTTTTAAAGGAAATTGTCCGCTACCAGGAGAAGAAATATAAATTATATTTTGAAAATAAGGCGGTGCAGGAAGAGGCTTTTCTGCTTACCCTTTCCAATTCGTCGCAATACGGCAATAATTTTTATATTTCACCGCAAGCAAAAATCGATGACGGTTTTTTTGAGGTTTGTCTAATAAAAAAATTCCCCCCCTGGGCTGCACCCATAATTGTTCTTCGTCTTTTAAATAAGACCATTGACCAATCAAAGTATTATACCTGTTACAAATGCAAAGAGTTGGTATTGGACCTGGAAGAAGACGAAGAAGCGCAAATCGACGGCGAAGCCGTTACCCTTCCGAAAAAAATCCAGGTCAAATTAAACCCCCACTCCCTGAAAGTAATCACCGGTTGACAGGGGAACCGTATTTTGGTGAGCAATAAGGATATGAAAATATTCGGGATCGGGTTAAGCCGAACCGGCACCAAAAGCCTCACCGCCGCATTGGAAATGCTGGGATTCAAAATAGCCCACTACCCCTGCGACCGGAAAACCTTTCAAGAACTCACCACCGGGATGTACAATCTTTCCTTGCTGGAAGAGTATGACGGAATAACCGACATCACGGTTGTCCCTTTCTATCCCCAATTGGATGCGCTTTATCCCGGCAGTAAATTTATCCTCACGCTGCGGGAAAAAGAAGCCTGGTTAGCATCCATGGAAAATCACTTCGGAAAAAATTCCCTGCCCGTAAGGTTACCCGACTTCCTTTATGAACGGAAGATACGGAGATTCCTGCGGGCTGCTGTTTACGGTTCCTACGCCTTCAACCGGGAGAGGCTGTCGTATGTGTACGATTCTCACCTGCAAAATGCGCGGCAGTACTTTCGCGGCAGCCGGGAGAGGCTGTTAGAAATCAATATCACTGCCGGTGAGGGATGGGGGGGATTGTGTCCCTTTCTTAACAGGCCGATACCAACGGCAATCTTTCCCAGGATTAAATAAAAAAAATCTAAAAGTAATAGTTCCGAATATTTCAACCCACTTTTCTCTTTTAACAATACCGGTAATTCACCCTTAAGCTGCTTACCCTTAGAGAATATATTAAGAAAAAAATTGAAAGAAGTCAATAAGTTTGATATTTGGGATCGATTCAAATATGGGGGGAAAAGGAAGATAATTATTTCGGGCTTTTGTTCAATGCTATTCAACATATTTGGCCTAATTTTGTTCAGCAGTACTTAACAAATTTGGACAAAATCGTTAATGGATATAACGGGGCTGTCTTCTGAAATCGGGGTTTCAAGGAATACCGTTTATTCCTATCTTTCGTTCCTGGAAAATACCTATTTTCTGTATCTTGTTTCACCCTTCAGCCGAAGCGTGGACAAAGAGGTGAGGGGAACGAAAAAGGTATATTTTTGCGACAATGGGATAGCCAATTACCTGGGAAGAATTGATTCCTGGAGGTTGCTTGAGAATGCGGTCTACCACAATGTCAAGAAATATGGAAAGGTCAATTACTATCAACGGAGAAGTGGCAATGAAATAGATTTTGTACTGCCGGAAGTAAATCTTGCCCTTGAAGTAAAACAAAGAGGCCGGAAAAGAGATTATTTAAAACTATCGAATTTAGCAGAATCCCTGGGTATCACTAATTATTATGTTGTCTCCCTGGAATTCAACCTGGAAAAGGGAATTATTCCGGTAACGGATATTTAATGTTACTTTTGTTTTATATAAAACAAATTTATAAAATGAGGAACCGTCCTTAAAAGTCATAATAATCAGTTGCGCAATTTTAAATAAATTCAACTTTCAAATCACCCTCTGCACATTCCTATTGATACGTTCACTTACCTTAATAGCTTTCCGGTTGAAAAGTAATAAAGTAAGACACCGCCCCCATTTTCCTGAGATTTTTTTATTTATCCTGGATTATAACCAATTGGTTGTTTATAACACTCTGATATTGTTAATCGAGATTTAAATTGGATATTTAGGAGCCTTATGTAAACAAATTACTAAACTGAGTTTATAGCGTTTATAAACTGTTTATAGTAATTCACAATTAAAATAAATTGGAAAAACTTTGTATAAGTTTGATATATCACAATTTCAGCTATTTAGCACAAAATTGGAAACAAAATTGCTACAAATTTAAAGATGGACAATAGGAATTTGCTAAAACAAGAGAACCATTTAACCATTTTTTATTTAGTGAAATTTGAAACGGGCAAGATGTATGAGTTGAGAGGGTCACGTACGGTTTTGTGGGGGGCTGTGGTGAAATTCGCCGGCCTAATAGGTGGTCTCTATGGAGCATCAAAAAAGTAATTTGGAAACATGTAATATGGCGTTTAATCACAATGATATTAGATCAAAGGAGAAGTAAAACATCATGATCAATCTACCTGAAGGAATAGTACTCAGTGAAGAACAGCCCAAGTTGTTGTTGGAGAAGTTTGGTGAAGCCCGGCGGGAAACCGGCTATTTATATCCATGGGAAGGATTAGAGGAAAAGGTAAGGCGCATGGAACGCTCCACCCTTCCCTTCGTTGGTTACGGAAGCCTTCTCAATTCCTCCTCAGCTGCACTCACCCTTAACAAAGAAACCTTACAACATAGGAGGCCCATCATCGTCTTCTGGTCGCACCGAATATTTAACTATGATATGGGGGAAGTAGTAGGTCGTTACGGTAAGCCGAAACGGAAACTCGAATCGGCAGCACTAAACGTCCGTCTAACCGAATCCCTTAATGATACAATGAACGCAGTTCTAGTGGAAATTCCCCTGATCGATATCAAAGCCCTCCGGAAACGTGAAATCGGTTACGATCTAAAAGCGGTGGTTTGCCTCGATTGGAATGAGTTAGGAGAGCAGCCCTTCATAGCGTACCTTCTCCTATGTTCCGATGAACCAAGATTAGGACACAAACGCACTGACAACACTCTACTTCCACATAGGAAATATTATCAGGTGTGCAGGGAAGGTGCAAAGGAGTTCGGTGAACCGTTCCTACAGTACTGGCTTTCAACGACCTACCTGGCTGATGGAGTAACCTCCGTTGCCAACTGGGAATCCACTGCATGGGAGTAAGTTCATCTTTTCAATAGGAGGTGCATTATGATAAATAAAATCATTGAATTGTTGCGAAGTGATCCCATTTTGGCCTGGATTATTGCTCTAGTATTTGCCACATTAGTGTTTGAACTGCTCATGATGCTTCGATATCGCCGTCTAACGAACGAAGCACAAAAAGGACCCTTGATAGACGTCAATATCAGGAGTACCATCTTAGAAGAATTTAAACAGGAGGTAGGCGCTTCACTTCAGTTTCAAATGTCCGAAATCATCGAAGTCTACAGAAAGATACGGGAAGAATTCGAATTCAGGAATACTCCGGTGGAAATCGGAAAGGAATTAAGTAAAATGATGGCCCTCTCAAGTGCCTCACTGAATCTAGATCCATTTGAACATCCAACAGATTACAAGGTATTATATGAACACATGAAGAAGGTGAAAATAAAAATAAAATATATTGAGGTTCCACTCGGCACCCTGGTAAAATTGATTTTATTGTTTTTTCAGCGAGTACCAGCTCCTTACCGGAATCAATTTCTCCGCAATATCATATATGTTTCGTTCGTTTCTGTAGGAGATGTAATGCAGATTACCGTTTCCTGCAAGGGCCGAGGGGGTAAACCAAAGGAGGGTACAAATGAGTCTCCAAAGAAGCTCACTTATAGTGTGGCAAAGAATGAAGAGGAATCGGAGATATTCAGAAATGCTGCCTTCATGATCCTCGAACTGCACGGGAAGGCCTTCCCAGGGCTAAAGTGGAAGGGGATGCGTTATTTTACAGACGGTCTGGCCCTGCTTGATCGCTATCGAAGAGAGCCGAAACAGGACTTTTTCACCAAAGCCAAAAATGCTTTTCGTCGTGCAGTGGAAGCCGATCTGGAAGAGTATGAGGCATGTTGCTTTTTAGGATCCATGTTAATGTCCGAACGGAAGAAGGACTCCATAAACGAAGCAATCGGATATTTCGAACAAGCCCTTAATACGGATAGACCAAAATTTAAGGCTTTCGTCCATGCAGGCCTTGCTCATTGTTATGCCCAACAGTATCATCGGTTGGCACGGCGAAAGCCAGATGTCCTGAACGAAGCTCGTGAACATGCCAAACTCGCTACTGATATATGGAAAGGTGAGGAAGCCAAGCCTCACCCTTGGTTAAACTATATGCGAGCTATTGTCCAAGTTGTCGATGAGGGCGTTGACTGTTCACCCGAGGATATGAAACAGCAGTTTATTCCTGCCATAAACATGTGCTATGGAGCCATTCAGGGCCAGCCGAATAATGGTCTCTTTCATAACACACTAGGATGGATGTTACTCAAACTTGCTGAAAAAGGAGTACCAAAACTAATGACAGCTGATGGTATTTCTAAAGACCTCACAGGAAATGTGGCAGAGAAAGCAGAGCAATTTCTACTACGGTCCATTGCCCTTCAAAAAACAAACAAGCTGTCTCACGCAAACCTTTGCTTACTATACGCCACTCCTCATTTTCGTAATAAATATAAAAAGTATCTTCGGGAATGCAGGTTCTATGGTGAAAAGGCAATCCAAATTGATCCTCATTACATCAACGGATACCGGGACTTGGCAGTAAGCCTGATTCGGTATGGCGAGTTTGATGAGGCATACGAACATTACCTTAAAGCCTTGGAGGAATCTCCTTATATAGAAAAGGATTTGGAGATTATGAACGATGCAAAGAAAATACTTGTTCAAATGGGAGTAGAAAAGGAGAAACTGAAAAGATGGGATAAGCCTCCACCGGAACTGCTTAGCCCTCCTTCATCGTTTCCTCCAGCCAAAAGAGAGCCGTCATAAATGGATACCTCTTCTTACTCTTACAGGCAAAAACACTAATAAAAATGGTTCTATAAAATAATTTGTGGGTGAAGTTGGTTCGCTTATTGGGGCTATGAAAAAATATTTCGGAACCCTCAATCTGTCAATAGAAGCATTTGACAGATTGATGAATCCGAAATCAAATCCAGTTAAGCCCCAATAAGTCAAAATGAATTTGAGTTCAAATTCACTTGCCCCGAGAGTAGCCTGAAAACAACTACCGTTAATGGT
>JAGLQA010000149.1 GCA_023137075.1 Candidatus Aminicenantota bacterium | reverse complement strand
CACTCTGTCAAGTATTAAGAAATAAATGATAAAACACTTGCGCCGGGGGACAAAGAAGGGGACAGGCAGAAAGCGCCGATTAAAATCGGCAGGAGGTAGAGGTGGGGAAGGCCACGTCTCCCATAGAGTTATGCATTTAAGGTTACTTTGTCGCGAAATCCCAACCTAAAAAATAGGCCAAATCAAAAAATTATTCCTTTATCGCGGTCATTCACGAACCTTATGTGATTTTTTCTGCCCGGTATCCGCCTTTGGCCCGGTCTCCCAGGTACAGCCCGCCGAATATCAACATTAAAATGATGGCCAGGAAGGCCGTATAGCGGAACGACATGCGGCCACCGTAATTCTCGGCTGGGTTGAGGATTTTTTTCGCCTTGTCCACCACCGGTGATTCCACTCCTAAGCCGATAATCGTGCGCAGCGCATTGGCCGTATCCGGATGGGGCAAAACACCATCCACGTTATTTGCCTGTTTTTCCAATACGGCGGCGGCTGTGTCGATGGCTCCCCGGATATCTTTTCCCTGGTCGCCTTTGGCCGCAGCCTGAAGGGCCGGGAATGTATCGACCGCTTCCTGGAGACAGGCCCTGGTAGCGACGGCCGGCAACTTATCGGGCAGGAAATTATCGGCAATCTTTCCCATGTAAGGGGTGGTGATAAGTCCGACGATCAACATCCCGATGCCACCTATAAAGGCTAAGGCCATTGCCCCACCTTTCGGCACCCGTTCCGATGTCACGCCCAGCATGGTGGGCCAGAAATAACAGACGCCTAAGGCAAAAACCGTGGCCGAGATAAAAGCGGGGACAATACTCTCGGAATAGCTGAGCGCGTATAAACCGATACCTGCCAACACCGCGGAACCTAAAAGCAGTCCTGTGGGAGAAAGACGTTTGACTACCGGCCCGGCAAAGAATCTGAGCACCGCCATCAAACCGCTGATCCACACTAATACGAGAATCCCCGGGATTCCCCCGGATTGCAGGATCGAGGGTATCCAGCGGTTGGGGCCTAGTTCTATAGACGCGGTGAGCATCATGGTGAAAAACAGGAGCAAAAACAGCGGCCTGAATAGGGTGGCCTTTGCCATTTCGCCAAAGGTAATTCCTGACTGCACACGCTCCGTGGCGGGGAATTTTTCAGGAATGAATAATATCCCGTAAATCAAGGTGGGTACCAATATGACAGCCAACCGGAGCTGCCACGACAGGATACCGACCTGGCTCAGGAAGAAACATACCAGGCCACCGATAACGATCCCTCCCGGGAACCAGACATGAAATTGATTGAGTTTCCGGGTTTTTTCCCCGGGGTAGATGGTGGCGACTAAGGGATTGCCAAAGGCCTCAACCGTACCGTTACCCATGGCCAGGATCAGGGCCCCGAAAAAAAGTGTCCAAAAACCACCGGCAAAAATCATCAATAATACACCGATTGTATGACCGATAAAGGCAATCCGGACCGTTCGCTTCATGCCGATGGCATCTACTAAGGGACCGATGACGAATATAGATACGGTGAATCCCCAGGTGGCGGCACCGGCTATCATGCCGACTTCGTAATTGGTCAGGATGAAATGGGATTTTAAAGCCCCCATGATATCGGCAAGTACAGCAAAAGCAACCGAGGTGGCAATCAACGAAATACAACTGCCCCAGAATAAACGGGTAGAATTAAAGATAGTTTTATTGCTCATAGCGAACTCCTATTAATATTACTATTTAAGCTTCCAGCCCTCGCGATAGGGAGGATTAACATATTGATTGGCCTCGGGTACATTATTGGTGACCTTCATGTTTTCACCATCCCATTCCAACTGCTTGCCGGTTCGGATAGCCAGGTTGCCCATCAGCACAACCTCCGAAAGGGGACCGGAATAATCGAAGTCGGAACAGGCCGGGCGTTCGCCTTTGCAGGCCAGTACCCAATCCATTTCATGTGGTACCTCCACCCTGGGAATGGTTTTAGCCGGGCGTTTGTACGCTTTCATCTTTGCTTCGGAAATCAACCTGGGATTTTTGGCATAACAACCGCACATCAGTTTGCCTTTACTGCCGATAAACAGGACACCGCCGCTTTCGTCTCCCATACGGCGGCCGGGTTCCAATTCTTCGGGCCGGGGCGGCATCATGCCGCCGTCCCACCAGGTTAATCGAACCGGCGGTTTACCTTCCCGCGCGGGAAAGGTGTAACGGACAATCGACGCATGGGGAGCGGATTCATTGTTCACCGGCGTGGAACTGGCTTCCACTTTGGTAGGATATCCCAATTTCAAGGCCATAAATACCGGGTCGATAATATGACAGGCCATGTCGCCAAGTGCACCGGTGCCGAAATCCCACCAGGCACGCCAATTCCAGGGGTGGTATTCCGGATGATAGGGACGATAGGGCGCAGGACCAAGGAACAAATCCCAGTCTAAGTGTCGTGGTACCCGGGGCGTCTTCCTGGGTCTTTTCAATCCCTGGGGCCAGATTGGCCGGTTGGTCCAGGTGTATACTTCCCGAACCTCACCGATCGCCCCGTCTTCAATCCACTCCGTTATCAAGCGAATTCCTTCCCCGGACCTGCCCTGGTTTCCCATCTGGGTGGCAACTTTATATTTCCGGGCCGCCTCGGCCAGCACCCGGGACTCATAGACGGTGCGGGTAAGGGGTTTCTGAACATATACATGTTTTCCCAATTGCATCGCTGCCATGGCGATTATGGCATGGGTATGATCCGGTGTGGCAATAATCACCGCGTCGATATCTTTCTGCTTTTCAAGCATGACGCGATAATCCTGGTATTTCTCAGCCTTCGGATACTTCGCAAAGGTTTTGGCTGCATATTTGCTGTCAACGTCACAAAGAGCCACGATATTTTCGCTCTCGCCGACGACCTTGACGTTATGCGCGCCCATTCCGCCAATACCGACAGCGGCAATATTCAGCCTGTCGTTCGGTGAGGTAACCACTTTCCCCCCCGGCAGCGGCCCTTTCTTAGAAAGAGTCGTGCAGGCCGCTAATAAGCCTCCGGCCATGGTTGTTACAAAAACACGGCGATCCATTTTACTTTCTTCCGACATGATTCATCTCCATATAGTATATTAAAGTAGATAACAAAATAAAAAAAGGTAGAATGATGGGATAAAGAAAAAACCGGGGATTACAAAATGTTCTGTCTCTATTCCGAATATTCATGTTAATTTGAGAATTGATTATAACATGAACCAAATCGAGTTATCAAGATAAACCTGAAAAATTCTAATTATTGCCCTATCCCTCAGCTGTAAATTATATTCAAAAAAAGCACTTTACATTTTTTCTTTTTTCTTATAAAATAGAATTTTAGGTAAATACATAAGCCTTTCGGTTGACAAACGAAAAGCAAACAACAGGAGTGCGCTATGGCCTTTAATCTTGAAAATTTTTTCGATGATATTTTTTGTCCTGAAGAAGGAGAAGTCGTAACCGTCATCTATGATCTGCCGCACGGGGATATTGCCGATAACCCTGCCTGGCAAGAGCGGCGCGGCATGGCGGAAGAATGGCGGGAAAAACTTGCGGCTATCGCTGCCAGGCGGCGCATCACGGTGAACCCGCTCGTTACTTATTACGCAACCGGCGGCAACAATGCCGACCTGCCGGCCAATTGTTTTATTGACGGGAAAGAAACCGATTTTAACGAAATGATAAACAAATCCTCTATCATCATTGCCATGCCGGAGTTTTCCGCCACTGCCCCGCTCTATTACCTGGCTAAAAAATCCGATAAGCTGCGGGTAGCATCCATGCCCGGCGTGGCAAAGTTCATGGAAGAATCGGGACTATCTGCCGATTACACGGCAATTTCGAAAAAATGTAAAATACTGGAAGAGATATTCAACCAGGCGATTGCCGCCGAAGTGACGTTCTCATCCGGGCACAAGTGTTACTTCGATCTACCGGCTGAAAACAAGGCGCTGATCGACGACGGCATCCTGCACCCGGACAGGGCCGGAGGCGAACTTTCCCTGTCGAACCTGCCTGCCGGTGAAGTCTTCTCTGTCCCGAATGAAAATGAGGACAGCCGGACAGAAGGAGAACTTCCCGAGAAGATAGGTGATGAAATTGCCGTGTATGTGATTAAACACAACCGGGTGACCGATGTCCGGGGCAGCGGGCCGGCCATTGCCGAGTTGCGCCGCAAATTTCGGGAAGATCCCGGCTGGTGCAATATTGCCGAATTTGCCATCGGCTTGAATGACAAAGCGAAGGTCACCGGCATTGTCCTGGAAGACGAGAAAGCCGGGTTTCATTGGGCCTATGGCCGCAGCGACCATTTCGGCGGTAAAAACGGAGTTAAAAATTTCATCTCACCTGAGAATGTGGTGCATGTAGACATTGTATATGCAAAGGGAAATCCTATTGTTTGCAGCAAATTGGACCTGATTTCCCCGGACAACAGCCGCCGCACCCTGATTGTAGACGGCGAACTTCAGGTATAAAAATACGGCTGTGTGATCGTTAAGGCCCCCGACAAACCTTTGGGAAACGTTTTTGGATGCAAGGCTTTGAGGATATTAGTGTAAAATGAATATGGAAAGAAAGCCGCAGAAAACATTTTCAAATTGCTCGCAAATTATAAAAAAAGTTGAAAAATCCAGGGACCTGGATTATAATTAAGGTGCTATGAGTACGAAACGACAGAAAACCACCAGGAATGAGAAAGTCAATCAAAGTAAATACGACTCCGCATGGAAAAAAGTCATCGAAAAACTCTTTAAAGACTTCCTGGAATTCTTTTTTCCCGATATCTATCAGGCCATCGATTTTACCAAAGAGATTCATTTCCTGGATAAAGAATTACAGGAAATCGCTCCGGACAGCAACATGGGTGACCGCGCCGCTGATGTCCTGGTAAAAGTCCATCTGAAAAATGGAAGCATGACTTATATCTGTATCATTATCCATATCGAAGTCCAGAGTCAAGCGAAACCCGGTTTTATGGAACGGATGTTTGTTTACTTTTACCGGGGTTACGATAAAAAGGTAGAAAAAAATATTCCAATGATCAGCGTGGCAATATTGGCGGATGACAACCCAAACTACAGACCCGATGAGTATTATTTCAGTCTTTTTGGCTTCGAGATGCGGATGAAAATACCTGTTGTCAAAATACTTGACTATAACGTGAAAAAAGAATTGAGAGAAAGACTGGAGTCTACTACAAATCCCATGTCCATGATCGTTAAAGCCCAATTAAAAAGCCACGAGGTAAAAAAAGCGGATAATGATACAAAATTCGAGGTAACAAAAGAATTGATAAGACAATGTTATAAACATGGATACTCAAAAGAAGAAACCCATCTCGTCATGAATTTCTTTGATTGGGTCATCCGTTTACCGGAGTCTTATAAAGACCGTCTAAAAGAAGTCATTAGAAAAATAGAGGAGGAATTTAAAATGGAATATATACCGCTGTGGGAAAGAGACGCAAGAAAAGAAGGAAGAAAAGAAGGACAAAAAGAAGGACAAAAAAAAGGGAAAATAGAAACTGCAAAGCAGATGCTCCTTGATAACATCCCTATAAAAAAAGTAGTCAAATACACGGGGCTCACTGAAAAAGAAGTAAAAGCACTGATGCATTAATGAAAACACCTTGCCTCCGGCGACCGGAAACTGTTTTATTGCTGGTGACAGGTGCAGGATATAAGTCGGATTTTTAAAAAATGTCCTTCTGACAAATTTATTTCAAATCGGAAGGATTTATTTTTTCAACTGCCTCAAAACTTTTTGATTTTTTAAAATTCATTTTGTGAACAAAGTTATCCATTGAATCAGAGGGGTCAAGCATGTCAAAATTAAAGGTTTCAAGTGTTTTCCTGGGGATGGCAGCAGAAAGTATAGTTTTTTCTTCCAAATTGCCAGTTTTAGAATTTAAGAGATTTCCTATTGCATGAATGATTACCATTTCAACAGGAAGTAACGCGAAAAGCTCTCTTGAAACCCTAAGTATACATCCGCAAACATAGTCCTGGTACAATTCGTAAAAATAACCTTTAGGCATTTTTTTTACGGAAAGCTTACCGCTTGTTAATAGAGATTTGGTTTCATTTGGTATCACTTTTTCGCTATTGGGCTTCAAGGTCGCTTCTATAAGGAAAGTATTGATAATATTAAAATCTATTTCCGAACCAATTTGATTAATCTCACTAAACGGATTAATTTCCTTGATTGCTTTATAATAAGCATCGCTATCACCGGAGAGTATTTTTTCAGCAAGACTTTGGCTTTCCTCCCAATCTTTAGATTTTTGTTCATATAGTTTTACTGAATCTTGATAATCATTTTCATCCTGCTTTTTAGCCACATTTATTGCTTCTATTAGATTATTTCGTTTTATTTCAGTTCGTCCAAACAACCGGATAAATATTCCCGGTTTAAAATTTTCCAATTCCATTTTAGCAATAACTTTTTTCTGATTGTTTTTAGACGGTTTTGTAGGAGCCTTCGATTTTTGAATTTCCTCCCAATCCCAAACATTACCGCATTCTTTGTGGATGGACAAAAGAAGGTCGATTTTATTTTCATAACATTCAACCTCATAAACAGCACGTTCCAATTTTTGCATTTTAGCATATTCTTTCTGTTGCCTCTCAAGTTCACGCTGCCTTCTTTTTGCCTCACGTTCTGCCTGTCTCTGAGCAGCTTGCACTGCTCTAATAAATCCTTTTACTCCCATTTTACCTCCTAATTGAGTTAGTTAATCTCTTTTAATTTGGAATTATACCAGATGGATATAAAGCCAGTCAATAATTAAAAATCAGAAAAAATGGCTCCTCAAGAAAATCCG
>JAGLQA010000148.1 GCA_023137075.1 Candidatus Aminicenantota bacterium | reverse complement strand
GGCGATAAAAAACCGCAAAGATATGACGGTTGATGAAAAGATAGATAAAGAACGGGTAAATGATTTAATCCGGGAAGGAAAAATCGATTTTATCCTGGTTTTTGAGGAAGAATTCGATAAAAAAATTGCCAAAAACCGGAAAGGCCAGGTGCAGCTTTATTTCAAAGCCTCGGCTGAGAACAATATCGCGAAAAGACGAATCATAAAGCTGTTAAACGATTTTAAGGAAAATTTACTCGAAGTTCGTTTAAAGGCGTTAAATTTAGAGAAATCCTTCATCGAGGCACTGGAAATTAACGAAATCGATCTTGCGTCCGCAAAGGAAAAAATCGGGGAAGCTATCGGCGGACTTTTGCCTTACTTTTTTGTGATCTTCTGTTTTTTGGGCGCCATGTATCCGGCCATCGACCTGGCTGCCGGGGAGAAAGAAAGAGCCACCATAGAGACGTTGTTAACGTCACCGGCCAGCAGGATACAGATCGTGATGGGCAAATTTTTTGTGGTTACCTTTGCCGGGCTCGGTAGTGCCGTAATCGCCATGGTGGGGTTGTTTTTTTCGGTCAGGCAGTTGAAAGAAATTCCCACATTTATCATGGATGAGATACTTCGAATCATCGAATTTAAGTCCATTGTGCTTCTCTTTTCTTTGCTTATTCCCCTGTGTGTTTTTTTCGCGGCCATACTCCTGTCATTCTCCATTTTCGCGAATTCCTTTAAAGAGGCGCAAAGCACCATGACCCCGTTGAATTTTCTTGTGATTATTCCCGCTTTTTTGGGCCTGCTGCCCGGAATTAAACTGAATGCCACGACAGCCCTGGTTCCTATCCTGAACGTTTCCCTGGCCACTAAGGAGATTATTTCCGGCACTATAAAAACCGGTCTTCTTGTGGAAGTTTATCTGTCGCTGTTTGTGCTGGCCGCCTTGAGTTTATATTTCTGTACCTTCTGGTTCAAGCGTGAAGCGGTCATATTCCGCGGCACCTAATCCGGGTGTCTTAAGATTTATGGATATGATTTCCAGCGATGATAAAAAAGCAAATAAATATCCTGTTTGGGATAATATAAATTACTATAAAAGGAGGATAAAATGTATAATGTTGAAGTCACCAATCATTACAAGTATGATCTAACCACCGATACCGGTAAGGTTATAAAAAAGGAAGAAGGCGTTGGATTGGGTCATTTTGCCGGGATTATTACCGTACCTGGAATGGGGCAACTTAATTTTTTTGATTTGGGTGATAAAAAATTACCCGGTTTTGACTTAAAGGAAACATGGGGAATTCTTCTTCGCTATAAAACCATTGAAGTATACAACCGGTATGAGGGAGAGGGACACATCATATTGGTAGTAAATCCCCATGGTGAGATAATAACCAATGCCAGGGGCAGCATTGAGTTGATAAGCCTGCCGGAATTTACAATCGATCGTTCCTACCCTGTTTAAGCGTTTTTTTTTTGGATTTCATCCCTTTTTATCAAGATTGGCTTTTTTTTATAAAACAGCCATGGTACCGATGCTGAATGCTTCTCTTGTCGCTAAGGAGATTATTTCCGGCACCATAAAAACCGGTCTTCTTGTGGAAGTCTATCTATCGTTGTTTGTGCTGGCCGCCTTGAGTTTATATTTCTGTACCCTCTGGTTCAAGCGTGAAACGGTCATATTCCGCGGCACATAATCCGGGTGTTTTTTTTGGGGTAAACGATTTTCCCAGGGAGCCATGCGGGACTTTTTTCTTTTCCAGGTAGTAAAAAAACAGAATTACATCTTCTTTCGGCATAGGGTATAACGTTTTTTGGAGATAATATTCTACAAAACCATTTTAAACAAATGAAAAAGGTTTTTTTGATTTTTCTATTGAAATACAGCCGTAATTTAAGTATAATTAAATTATGAAGAGAGGGATTAAACATGCCTATTAAACCTCCTGATTTTCCCGGTAAAACTTCATTAATTAGTGATTTTCCTGGAAAAAGTAATCAAAATAGCAAACTTGTCCCTTCGATTCCTGGTTTTAGAGTTTTGAATCGCATTGGCGAAGGGGGAATGGGGAAGGTTTTTCTTGCCAGGGATGAAACCCTGGATCGAAATGTTGCCATAAAGATGATATCTGAAAAGATCGGAAGTACCGAAGAAGCAAAAAGGCGATTCTTGAGAGAAGCAAAAGCTATGGCTAAATTAGAACACGCTAATATTGCGAGGATATATACATTCGGTAAATATGAAAATGAATTTTACTTTGTTATGGAGAATATCAAAGGTGAATCTCTTGCTCAACGGCTCAAAAAATCTGGTAGATATCCTGAAAACGAATCACTTAAAATATTAAAACAGGTAATTTTAGCTTTGGAAGCTGCCTGGGATAGAAAAATCATTCATAGGGATATCAAACCTTCCAATATTATTGTAGATAAAAAAAATCAGATCAAAGTAATTGATTTTGGATTGGCAAAAAATATTGAAATTGGGGAAGAAAATTCTTTTACATCCACCGGAGTTGTTCAAGGAACCCCTCATTATATTTCCCCGGAACAAATAAAAGGGGAACCGGTGGATTTTCTTGGGGATATTTATTCCACGGGCATTATGCTGTACGAAATGTTGGTTGGCGAATGTCCATTTTCTGGCACTCCACTTGAGGTAATTAGCAAACATCTCCACTCGCCATTAGCGTCAATCAAAGAGAAGAGGCCCGATGTCCCGGATGAAGTTCAAAAGCTTTTTGAATGGATGACCCAGAAAGATCCCCAAAAAAGACCATCTTCTTATGATAAAATTTTAGAGTTCATCGATTCAATCGAAAAAGGTCAAGTCGCCTTACCAGGGCAAGATATTCGGCAACCGTTAAAAAAGACTGTACCTTTAAAATCAGTAACAATTGTGTTAGGAGTTCTTTTATTCTTTATTGCCTCTGTAATTATTTACGCATTATTTTTCTCTGGCAAGAAAGATATATTACCGGTTTCCGGGAAAGAGAAACGGCTTGTAGTGGCAGTAGCACCATTCTACGGTCCTGATGAGGATTCGGCAAAGGAAGGGTTGGTAATGGGCGCACTTGTTGAAAAGTCGATAAAGGAGAAGCTCGGGGAGAAAAATGTGAAGGTTATAGGTATAAAAGAAATAAAAGAATCGGTACAAAATCATGAAACCGCACGCAAGATTGGGAAAGAGTTCAAATCGGCTATCGTGGTTTGGGGCGAGGCTTTTTCAGTTAGAGGAGAGACAGAGATCCAGCCTCATTTTACGATGATCCCTAAAGAAAAGGAACCAAAGAAAGATCTTGTTGAAACTAAAATAAGAAAATCTAATCTCTTTGAAACTTCAGAACCAGATATGCGGGAGAAATCGGTACAGGCAGTGGTATTAGGTGCAGAGGTACCCAATCAAATTGAACTAAGGAAAACCACAGCCAGGGGTATCGGGGATATGATTCTTTTACTGGCCGGGATCCATGCTCTCGACAGAGAAAATAACGCCGCAAAAGCTTTACCGTTATTCTCCCAGGTTCCGAAGTCTCCGGATTCTCTAAGATATAGTGCTTATGCCTTATTACAGCTTAATAAAAAAGATGAAGCCCTGAAGATACTAAAGGAGTCGATCTTGCTCGACCCGAAAGATGCACGAAGTTATGCTTTAATGGGTGATATATACATGGAGAATGGGAAATTTCAACATGCTGTTAAAGCTTATAAATCGGCTTCTAAAACCGGCAGGACATATACCACCCGGCGGGCAATTTATTTTGATAAAAAACTTTTTGTCAAAGAGACATTCAAAAGTAAATATTATAGCAGATCTCGCAATTATGTCCCAGGCAAAGTATTTGAGACCAGATATCTGCTCGCCTGCAACCCCATAAGTGGGAAAGTAATTGAGCGTTACTGCCTACCTGGAAGTGCTAAATCGTTTAAGATACAAAACAACTCAATACATATTATCTATGATGCCGGCAAAAAGCTATCACCTCTTGAAGACGAAATTATTTTTTCTAATGGGAAATTTAATCGTCCCATTTTTTATGGAAAAAATTTAACATTACGTACGCATTCCTATAGAAATGGTCTGGCTTTGGCGGTAAACTTTACAGGTGGATTGCGAGCTACATCAAAATTACCTGTGGCAAAATTTACATTACGAAAAGGTATGCTTTTTGATGATGTTCCCACTAATCTCAAAGAATTAGAAAAGCGCCTGAGAAACGCCATTATAAAAGATCCCACCCAGCCCTGGCACCTTTTTATTTTAGGGCAGACCCTCTGGGCAAAAGGGCAAAAGGAAGATGCCGAAAAAACCTGGCTTGCAATGGTCTCCGGGACATTTCCTTCCATTCCCTATTATGAGTATTCTGACATGGCATACATTTTTGAACGTTTCGGCCAGGAAGGATGGGCTGACAGAGTTTACAATGAAGCGTTAAAGAGGAGAAAACAATTTCCCCAGTCTATTGAAACTGTAGCAATTATTGAACGATTGGTCAACGCCAATTTTATTAGACAGGCTGCAAAAACAAGCCGAACAAGCCGAAAAGGAAAAGATATGGAACGAGCCTATTTATGGCTCGAGAGGAGCCGGGAGATTACCGGTATTTGCCTGGATTATGGAAACCTGGCAGCGATGTTATGGGAAAGATATTTCCGGGAACATGGTGATATCGATAGGGCTAATAAAGAAGCTGCTATCTCAAAAAGAGCGAAAGAAGATCCGCTAAATTTGGATATGACATATTTATATTTTGAATATGTAGCGTGTGCATACGGTATAGTTTTATTCGGATTCTTAGTTTTTTCACTGCTTACCTTTACCGCTGCATTTAAACGAAGTGAATTCTGGGATAATACTGGTAAAAAGGGATGGATGTGGTTAAATCTTCCTCGATGGGTTGAACGATTATCAAGATCAATTGCAATACTTATGGCTGCAGTTCTATTATTTTCAAGTATAGATGATTTAGATTGGAAATTTTTTCTCTCTATTATAGTTTTTATTCTACTTCTTATCCTATTTTTGAGATCAAGAAATTTCTCCTTAAGGATATTCGCAGCCTCGATTTCTCAATCTGAAAGAAAAGTATTAATCGTGTCCCTGGTCTTAGTATTAATCGGTACTTTTTTGAGTAGTTTAGCGCACAAATATCTTATATCTATTCCCCTCCGAGTGCCGTGGGGAGTTACTGACTCTTTAGGCCACTCATCCCTGGTTCATGGTATAGAAGAAAGGCTAAAAGAGAAGAATAGTTATGAAGTCCGGTATGCGGCAGCGGTGATGAACCACATGGCCGGTAATGTAGAGCGTGCCTCGGAACTTTATAAAACATTACCTCATGATCCGCGGGCACAAGAGAATCTTGCTGCCCTGAAAAAAGGCAATCTTATTCCTCCTGTACCCCTCACAGCAAAAGATCTCTTTCATGCCTATAAAGGTGTATCGTTGGATAAATGGTTCAAGGAGTATGTGGAATTATTTAGATCAATTTATCTTTTTTTTCGCATAACAATTATTATAGAGATACTTTCAATTTTATTTAGCATATTATTATTGTTTACATTTTTTCGTATACCTGCAAGAAAGATCAAAGAACTTCCACCGCCTTCCGGCAAGATTCGGCAGTGGTTTGCCAGGGTCTCATTTTTCTTAATCCCTGGTATGTTTGATATTCGCAGAGGTTCACCATTCCGCGGCTGGCTGATTATTAGTCTGGTCTCATTTGTATTATTTACAGGTTTTTTCGAGTTTGATTTTGATAACCCGGAGTATTCATTGGGTATTATTAGCTCATGGAGTAAAGATTATATTTATGACTGGTTTCCTCTTCCCCATTCTCTCTCACAAGGTGAAGACCTGGTAGAGTTTTTCAAGTGGGAGATATTTTGGAGCCATCCTGGTGCTGAGATTTTCTGGAGTTCCGTGATCCTTTCAGTTATTATTATCCTCGTCCTTCATATTGCCACATTACGCAAAATCCGGCACCTCTATAAATAAATGATGACTGATGGGAAAATCCGTAATAGTTAAACTTCCAATTGACAACTTATCTCATTGAATTCTTATATAATGGCTCCCCCAACCGAGCCGGTAATGCTGCCGAATTAAGGTTATCTTTTTAGGAAGATGCTCTACCTTCGGATCTTTCCAGCATAGGATGTGCAGAAATCCCGTGGCACGGGGAGCCTATTAAAAAAACCTTAAAACCTGCCCATCCAACTTAGCTATCTCCTTTAAAGCACTTGTCTATGCCTCCAAAAACTTTTGTATACCCGATCCATATGAATCTCTCATACGGTACCAGGGTTATTATTCCAATGCGGCAAGGGGGAAGGCGAGTTGCTGTCTAAGATTGTTGTTTCCAAGCACCTACAATAGCAATCAGATACCTGAAGGCTCAGGCAGGAGACTGCCAAATTCACGAAATTTTACCGGAATATGGAGTTTCTACCAATCGAATCCCGGAATTTTTTTCACTTGACATCTGGAGTATTTTTTCCTATAGTACCCATATGGGAAATAAACGATTTTCCTATGGAGCAAAGCTATGAGTATCTTTCGAATAGTCATCAATCGTTCTTATATAATCTGGATGATAGTCCTGGCCATTTTATCCATTATCCTGACTCAAATTCCCCTTTTTAATATTCTGGCATTCGAATTTAGTATCGTCATCTCAATCGCAATCGCTCTTGCTGCTGCCCACGTGGCAATAACAATAGTTAAAAGGATAAGAGAAGCTGATTCGAATTCTATAAGGGGAATTTCTTATGTTTCCTCCGGCTCTGTCATTATTAGTACATATTTCTGGACACTTCTGGCAAACCTGTTACTTTTAATTCCACCGCTGATAATTATTCTTATTAACGCTTTTTGGGTAAAAACCTGTGATTTTATGGAGGGCTTTGCTTTTTATGGACTTATCCCTGTTATTACCTGTGTCTATTCAACCGCAGCGGGGCTCTTTTTCGCATTTTGGCTATCTAAAAGGTGGCAGGCTTATCTGGTATATCTGAGTTATATTTTATCTACCATTGCTTTCAATTTATATTATTTTATTTTTCACCCACCTGCCTTCTTATATAATTCAGTAATCGGGTTTTTTTCAATTTCTGTATTCACAGATGAAGAGATATTTATTACCAGTACTTTTATTCTTGCCAGGATAACCACACTTATCCTGACCGGTATTTTCCTGATGTTATCAATTAATATCATATGTGAGCCATTTTCTTCATTGAAATTGGATTTTCGAAAGCTTTTCAACTTCAAACTTTCATTAAATAAAACAATACATCGTATCTGTCTTTGTCTCCTTAGTTTGGTATTTATATTGATATTTATAAACCGCAGTAACCTGGGACTTCAAAGCTCCCGCTCTTATATTCAAAAGAAGCTTGGCGGAGTATACGAAACCGTGCATTTTAATATATATTACGAAAGGGATTCAAAAACCGAGCGGGATATCGAATTGATCGCAAAAGACCATGAATTTCGCTATCATCAGCTTACAAAATTTTTTAATTTCAATCCTCAAAATAAAATTAAATCATATATTTATTCAACTCCTCAACAGAAAAATGAACTCATAGGAGCAAAGTATACCCAAATAGCGAATAAACATGAAATTCACCTTAACTATAGCATCTCTTTTCCTCATAGGGTTCTCAAGCATGAACTGGCACACGTATTTTCTTTGTATCCCATACCATTTTTCAAGGAGCTTAAATTATATTTTTATCCCGGACTTGTCGAAGGAATAGCCGTGGCCGCTGAATGGGACGAAGGTCGGCTGGACGCCCATCAATGGAGCAAGGCCATGAAAAAATTGGCTGTTGCTCCATCTATAAAAAAAATGATGAGTTTGAGTTTTTTAACAGAACCATTATCTCGCAGCTATACTATATCCGGTTCATTTGTTTGTTTCTTGGTTGATACATACGGTATAGACACATTCAAAAATGTGTTGCTAACTAGAAATTTTCAAAAGATTTATGGGAAAAAAATAGCAGAGTTGTCTACAGAATGGGAGAATTTTCTCGAAACAAAAGTAACACTATCTAAAAATGAACTTATTACAGCGGAATATATATTCAATGTGCCCTCAATCTTTAAAAAACCCTGTGCTCACAAAATAACAGAACTCCAGGACAAGGCCTGGGATAACTATTTAAACTCTGACTATAGAACTTCAATCAACCTTTTTCAAAAGATTTATAAATACAACAAAAATGACCCTTACCCCCTAATGGGATTGCTTTACTCTTATTTTTTTACCAAAGATTACATGCAGGCAATGAGAATTGCGGATCAGATTATCAATCACCGGAAATCAAGCAATCTGTTGATTGCCAAGGCGAAGGAATATAAAGGAAACACGTTATGGATGAAAGGGCAACCTGGCAAAGCCAGAGATTTCTTTAGAGAAGTTTACAAGATGCATATCTCAAATCATTTTGACCGCTGGTTAAGTGTCAAGCTTGAGGCCGTATCATCTCCCGATCCTGAACTTCAGGCTAAGATGAAGAAATATTTATTCACAAGCGAAAAAAAACCTATAGAAGAGTTATTATTACTAAAAGAGATTTTACAGAGTCAACCCGGTTACTCAACCGCTTATTACCTTATTGGCAGGAAACTTCACTATGAAAGGAAGTACGCTCACTCGAATGAATACCTGATTAAGTCTGACTCTCTGGGATTACCAGATGAGAGCTTAACCATCGAGAATTACTTGTTACTTGGGATCAACTATTTCCACCTGGGGGAGTATGAAAAGTCGATCGCTTATTTCGAAAAAATTATCGGCAGCAATCAGCCGTTAGGAGAGCTCAACCTCGCAAAGGATTGGATTGAGCGGTGTGAATGGACAAAAAAAGGAAGTATGTGACATGCTCTTAGTTCTGTATATCTCCAGTTTCGGGAAAACATTAAACATACGGGGTCCTGTCAACATTCGACATTTGGAAGAGCGGGTCAGGAGATAAATCGAATTTACTTTATAGCCCCATCGAAGGCAGG
>JAGLQA010000147.1 GCA_023137075.1 Candidatus Aminicenantota bacterium | reverse complement strand
AAAAGACTTTTTACGGGACCATCAACTATGATTAAAAGTAATATTAAATTTATCATAACGCACAGGAGGATATGATGAAGTTATTTAGAATTACGGCTCTGGTAGCGCTAATATTTTTCACAGCGATTTTGTGGCAGTGTGGTCAACCGCAGGCTAAACAGACCGCCGCCTATTCCGAAGAGATCGCCTCACGGATACAGCAGGTCGAAGAGAACCTGCTCCCGGCCATTATCGTTAAGAGCGAAGAAGAGACCACCCGGGGATATCCTATCCTGGAACGGATGAAACATTACAAGGTGCCCGGCGTGAGTGTGGCGGTAATTAACAATGGGAAAATCGAATGGGCAAAAGGTTACGGCCTAATCGATAAGAGCGGAGGGGAAAAAGTAGACACTGAAACGCTTTTTCAGGCAGCATCGATCTCCAAATCCGTGGCCGCCATGGGCTCTCTAAAGCTGGCTGAAAAGGGCAAAATCGACATAGAAGATGATGCCAATAAATATCTCAAGTCCTGGAAAATCCCGGCCAACGAATTCACCAAAAAAAAGACAATAACCCCCGCTCTCATGCTCAATCATAATGCCGGCCTGACGGTTCACGGCTTCAGGGGATATGCTCCCGGGGAAGACGTCCCTACCCTATTGCAATTACTGGACGGCCAACCGCCTGCCAACTCGAAAGCCATCCGGGCCGATATCGAACCCGGGAGCCAATGGCGTTATTCCGGCGGCGGGTACTGCGTCATCCAACAAATGATGATAGATGTAACCGGCAAAACCTTTCCTCAAATCATGTCGGAATTTGTATTAAAACCCTTAGGTCTGAAAAACAGCACCTACGAGCAGCCACTGCCGGAAGCTCTCCGGGACAATGCCGCCGTGGGTTACCGGGGTAATGGAAATATGGTTACCGGCAAATACCACACCTACCCGGAGCTGGCTGCCGCCGGTTTGTGGACCACCCCTTCCGACCTTTGCCTGTTTGCCATCGAAATACAGGAATCCCTGGCCGGAAAGTCCGGCAAAGTACTTTCTCAATCGATGACCCAAAACATGACCTCGGCCCGGTTGGGAAAATATGGACTTGGGCTCTCTGTCGGTAAAAAAGAGAATGCTACCCATTTCAGTCACGGCGGAGCAAATGAGGGGTTTCGTTGTGTTGTTTTTGCCTATGTGGAATCCGGTAAGGGTGCTGCCGTAATGGCAAACTCAGACAGCGGCGATACCTTGAACAGGGAAATCATGCGCGCCATTTCAAAGGTATACGGTTGGCCCAATTTCAAAACACGGGAGAAGGAGGTCATTGAAGTTGATGCCTCCTTTTTTGAATCCTTATCAGGTAGTTATATCATTGCCGGTAAGTATGAAATATCCGTGTTTACCCGTGACGAGAAATTGTACTTAACGAACCACGAAGGGGTGACGCAGCGTCTTTATCCCGAAAGTAAAACGAAATTTTTCATTACCGGTAACGGTACCTTACTCGATTTTGTTCTTGATGATAAGGGAAAAACAGCAGAAATTAAAATAAAAGTAGGTGGCTCAACCTATGTGGCGAAAAAGCAAGAAGCTCCCGCAAATTGAGAAGCCCCGAAATACAACAGATGTTTTTAATCATTAACAATGCTGAAAAAGGAATCTCCGAGTTTTGCGAACCCATAGAAAAAATTTTACACGAAGCAAAAATTCCCTGCAAAACAATCGAATACCAGGAAACCCTTGCGGCAGATATGGGCAATTACCAGGGAATTATTCTTTCCGGATCCCCCCGGGGGAACGACATAGCCGATCATCATCAACCCTATTCCCAATGGATTAAAACCTGTAACCGGCCGGTATTCGGAATGTGTGCCGGGCATCATATCGTCGGCAGGTTATACGGCGCCGGGTTGCTGCGCAGTGTGGAAAAAGAAATTGGAGATTTTTTCGTTGAAATCAATCACGGCGATCCCATATTTGACGGAATGGCAGACAGGTTTCTTACCCGGCAGAATCATCACGATTCAATCACCCTGCCCAAGGAATTTATTCTCCTGGCCCACTCGGAGGTTTGCAAAGTGGAAGCCATTAAACACCGTGTGCTGCCCATCTACACGACCCAATTTCACCCGGAAATATCGAACCCGGAAATGATCCTGAACTTCATCAAAATCGCCCGTCATTTCAAGTGTGACACAACACTATAAACATACCTGGTTAATTTAACCGCCGGAGACGGGGGGCTGCAGGGTGATAGCCTGGCCGTCTTGTGGGATATAGTCGAGTTTCTCCACCTTGCCGCCGGTGTAGAGAAAGGCCACTAACCGGGGATCGATTCCGATGTCTTGCAGGATCTCCCGTATGCTTTTGCCGGGTTGGGTTTCCACCCGGCGGGTATAGTAATCCACATCGGGCTGCAGCCTCTCGCGCAGTTCACTGCCTGCCTTTAAATATATGACCACTTCTAACCTCCGTGGTTTCACCTTTTTCTTTCACTGATGGGAGAACCTCGAAATGCCGGGGCCGTACCTTCTGCGATTTCACACTCAGTGGGGGGCGTTATTCATAAAAATAGCATTAAATAACAGCTTGAAGGTTCCGAAGGTTTGCGCCCGGCTCTGGACCCGGAATCCGAACAAAATAACCCGGCCTTTTTCTACCGGGATCTCGGCCAGGGCCGTCCTGCCGGCCAGTTTTTCCGCGCCTATCAACCAACCACTTAACAAGGGGTTTTCTTCCCCGTAGTAAGCCACTGCCCGGCTCTCCCGGATATGAGCGAGCAGTCTGAAAGTCGGACTATTGGTCATACGGATCGCAGTGCGTTTGGGCATGCCGTAAGATATGGGATGGCTCAGGTCTAACTCGACTTCCAAAAGGGAACCGGGGGAATAAAACTCCATCCCTCTTTTATCCTTCAATACGTTGAACGCCGGTACCCGCATTTTCTCCGTGGCAAAATTCGAGGCTTCGCCGAAACAGATCAATGTCCCGCCTGCTTTCACGAAGCCGGTTAATGTCTTTATACCCTCTTTTTCGATGCCACCCCGGTACTTTTCGGGTTTTTGCGCGGAACCGAGGTAAGATTCACCGCGCCACCTGCGTTTGCCTTCCATCAATGAGGCAATCGATAAGTCCGGGATAATAATGACATCGAATTTTTCCGCCAATTTACCCTGCTTGATCTCCCGGTTGTACATCTTTTTATAAGAGAACCTGAAATTGTCGAGCACCAAACGCGTCCAGCCTTCGTCCATGCTGGCTGTCCAGGGATGATACAGACCTAAGCGCGGCAGCCTGATTTTTGTTCTTTTTACCGTGACCCGGTCATCGATGCCGTAAACCGGGACACCGAAGGTTTCGGCCAGTTTTTTCAGTTGTCCGGTGATTCCCTTTTCCGCGG
>JAGLQA010000146.1 GCA_023137075.1 Candidatus Aminicenantota bacterium | reverse complement strand
ATTAATCCGAAGGATTTAAGGATCGATACTTACCGCGCTTCCGGCGCCGGGGGCCAGCATGTGAATAAAACCGAATCGGCTATCCGTATCACACATTTACCGACCGGTATGGTGGTATCCTGCCAGGATGAGTCCTCCCAGCACAAGAACCGGGATAAAGCCATGAGAGTTCTCAAGGCAAGACTCTATGAATATGAGAAAGGAAAACGGGAAGATGATATAGCCAACGACAGAAAATCCCAGGTGGGAAGCGGTGATAGATCCGAAAAGATAAGGACCTACAACTTCCCCCAGAACAGGGTGACGGACCACCGCATAACCGGGAGAAATTTTAGTATCGAGGTTATCTTAGACGGTAATCTCGAAGAGTTGATAAAGGAAATGACGGAGCTTACTGCCGGGAAACTGCTGGAAGAAAAATTTAAAGAGATTATTGCTTAGTGCTCTACTCCGAACTTTTTAACAACTCATTAAGAAAATTTAAAGACAACGCTGAAGAGAAGAGACTGGAAATTGAGATTTTGCTCAGGGAGGCTTTCAACCTTTCAAAGACAGGCTATTGGACGAGGAAGAATGAAGTTATTACGGATAAAAATGCCCTGTCCCGGTTTTACAGGTGGAGATCACGGTTATTCAAAGGAGAACCCCTGGCTTATATTACCGGGGAAAAGGAGTCCTTTTCCCGGAATTTTTACCTGAACCGGCATGTGTTGATCCCGCGTCCGGAGACGGAAATCCTGATCGAGGAAGCAATCGCTTCGCTTAAGGAAAAGAAAAATCCGGTCGAAGTACTGGATATCGGCACGGGCAGCGGGATTATCGCCATCAATGTCGCCCTGGAAACCGCTGCGCGAGTCGCTGCCCTGGATAAGAGCCGGCCGGCATTACAGGTGCTGAAAAAAAACCTGGTTCTTCATAACCTTCGGGATAAAGTGATCCCCGTGTGTGCCGATCTTTTTCCCCTGAGAAACAAATATAAACGGGGACCTTTTGACCTGATCGTATCAAACCCGCCTTATGTATCGGAAGCGGAGTGGGAAGAATTACCCGTAAGCATAAAACATTATGAGCCCAAAGTCGCCTTAGTCGCGGCAGAAGACGGTCTTGCCATCATTCGAAGAATCGCGGGAGGGGCAAAAGACTATCTCAAACCCGGTGGACGAATAATGCTGGAAATCGGGCACGGGCAAAGCAAAAAAGTTGCGGAAATATTAAGGGAGGCCGGTTTTTTTAAGGTAGAGTTTGTCGATGATTACAATAATATTCCCAGGGTCGCGTCGGCAGTAATATGAAAATTTTATTTGTAAATCCCTATATTTATGATTTTACGGCCTATGACCTGTGGCTAAGGCCCGTGGGACTGCTCTATATTGCCGCCGTGGTTAGAAGATTCACGGGTTGTGAAATATTCTGGCTTGATGCGCTTGACCGCTTCCAGGAAGGGGCGGGCGTAAAATCCGGCAAGAGTGGCAGGGGCAAATATTATAGAGAAATCGTAAAAAAACCGGAGATATATGAACAAACACCAAGGTATTATGCCAGGTACGGTATCCCTGTTGAAACATTCAGGGAAAAGATAGAGAAATTACCGGAAATGGATATGATCGTGTTAACCACGCTAATGACCTACTGGATCGAGGGAGTTCAATTTACCCTTAACATCCTGGTTAACCGGTTCCCTGATGCGAAAATCGTGGTTGGCGGCGTCATTCCCTCGCTAATACCCCGGGAGAAAATCGAAGAATATATCTCTGCCGATTTTTATGTTTCCGGGTATGGAGAAAAGAAGATACTGGAAATTATCGAGCGTGAAGGTGGAAAGATTTACCCTTACCCGGATTTTTCCCATATTGACAATATCCCTTTCCCCGCCTTTGAGTTATTAACGAACCGGCGAACTTTACCCCTGTTGACTTCCAGGGGCTGCCCCTATCACTGCGCCTATTGTGCTTCCGGTATACTGAACAAAAAATTCGTGGAACGGTCGGTGGAGAAGATCCTGGAAGAAATATATGATATGCACGAAACCTTTGGAACCGAAGAGGTTGTTATATTTGATGATGCCTTCCTGGTAAACCGCCGCAAGAGGTTCTTCCGGGTTTTCGCGGAAGTGAGCCAAAAGTTGAAGCTGCGCTTTCATACACCGAACGGCTTACATCCGGGTGAAATAGACGAAGAGACCGCCGAAATCCTTTTCAAAAGCGGTTTTGAAACGCTGCGCCTGAGTTTCGAATCGATCAAAGACGATATCCTGTCGAGAAGTTCAAACAAGGTGACGGTTGAAAAGATGATGCGAGCAGTGGAGAATTTAGAAAAAGCGGGTTATAAAAGGGGTGATATCGGGGTGTATCTACTCTTCGGATACCCGGGTCAAGGTTTAGCGGATATTGAACAATCGCTGCGTTTCGTGAAAGAGTTAGGCGTATCGCCCCACTTAGCATTATTTTCTCCGGTTCCCGGAACGGTTGACTTTAACAACCTGCAGCATTCGGGTGTGCTGACGACTCCAACCGATCTTTATGAAACCAACAAAATCTATTATCTTTACAACAAACCCGGTCTTTCCCGCGAAGAGATCAAGTATATCAAAGATCTGAGTATAGAAATAAGCGCAGACGTCACAAGGAAGCCTGAAAAACCTTGAAATCCGTAAAAAAATGAATTGCTGCTATTTTTCGCGGGGACTTGACAAAAAGAACCGATAAGCCTATGATTTTTTTTACGAATAGGTTTTATTAATTTATAAACGTTTTTCAAGACACTACTTGAAAAACGGGCCCACCTAAGGGTGGGGAAAAAATATATGTCGGTCAATACCGCCAGGTAATGGCATAAAGTGGAATGCTGAAATGGATACTGTGTTACTACTGGTTTTAGCTTTGCTGCCCGGTCTTCTTTTGCTTTTCTTTATCCTTTTTATGGATAGAAGCGAAAAAGAGCCCTTAGGCCGGGTACTTAAAATAATGATTTTGGGGGCCTTCAGTACCGTGCCCCGGCAGATCCTTTTCAAAATACTATTTCTCCTGGCAGTGACGGGGAACTCCCTTTTACCGGGAGTACCAAGGGTCGAAAATAAAATTTTTACCCTGATGGTCGTGGTAGACGAGGCATGTGATCTCGAAAAAAAACGCGGTCTTTTAACCGGCATAATCGCAGATATATCAACTGATTTTGAGAGGGATTTTTCTATCGCATTTACGATAAAAAAATGGGAAAAATGGCGGAGTGGCGATTTGGCTCCTTCGATCGATTCCCTTGCTCCATCCTTGTTCAAGCAGGTGAGAAAGAGAGAGATTGACATTGCCGTCGCCTTCACCTGCCGGGAAGGGCTGGAAGGAAAATACGGCCTGGCTTTTTATGAAGAAGGTTACATTCTCATTCGTCTTGTCCCCAATCCCGACCTGCTGCGGAAGGTTCTGAAACACGAGCTGGCTCACCTGTTCGGCGCCACCCATGTAGACGACCGGGACTCTTTAATGGACCGGTTTTTAAGGGGAAACAGCCTTAAAGAAACAAACCGGGAAATCATTAAGCTGCACCGGGAAAGAAATTTCAAAGGGGTAGGGTTCCCCACCCCTGCTCACACATGGCCGAAATTGCTGGAATTATATTCGGATGCGGCCCAGGTAAATAAAGGCCTTCCCGGCAGTGAATTATCCGTAGTGGAACGAAATAAACTTGCGAAATGGCTGTTGAGCGAGAACTTAAGCGAAACAAGAGCGACGCGGATTCAAAAAGCCTACTCAAGAATGGAGAATGTCTACATCTATCTCGCCCTGCTCTACATTGAAATGAAAAAATACGATGAAGTGATTCGTCAATGTAAAAAGGGGCTGCGCATAAATCCCCGGCTTTACGAGGCCTATAACCTTATGGGTATCGCCAGCCGGCGGAGCGGCGTAATCGACAAGGCCATCGACTACTACCACGAGGCATTAAAAATAAATCAATCGTCAGGTAAGATTTACTTTAATCTCGGTATCGCTTATGCAAAAAAAGAAGACCTAAAGAAAGCCACTTCCTCATACCTGAAAGCAATTGAATTGAATCCGAATTTTGCCGACGTCCGCAATAACCTGGGTTATATCTACCTTGAGCAGGGAGATATAAAAAAAGCGGAAGCAAAGTTCCGGGAAGCGATCTCCCTTAATCCCTATTACCCGATCGCCCATTCCAATTTTGCCAATGTTTTGTTAAAGCAGGGAAACATCGAAGAGGCATTAGCGCGGGTCAAAATAGCCCTACACCTGGATGCCGGACTGCCCGGACCCTATAACATATTGGGCATGATCTATTCGAAAAAAGGGGAGTTTGATAAGGCGGAGGCAGCCTATCAAAAAGCGGTTTCATTAAACCCCGCTTACTACAAGGGACACACCAACTTAGGGAATATTTACTTTAAAAAACGAAAATTTCCGGAAGCCTGTGATTGTTTTAACCGGGCGCTATCCATTAATCCGAAGTTTGCCGAAGCTTATACCGGTTTGGGGGATTGTTATATGACCATGGGTGATTTCGGGAAAGCGGAGGATACCTTTGAGACCGCGATGCAGATCGATAACGGAAGCGCGAAAATCCATTTGAACCTGAGCTTTATAAAAATAAAAAAATCCGATTTTCTCGCCGCAATCTTGCATGCTAAAAAAACAATCGAGATCGACCCGGGATTTGCCATGGCCTATCAAAACCTGGGTATCGCCTTGCTGTTGACCGGCCGTTTTAAGGAAGCGGAACAGGAATTTTTAAAAGCCGTGGAAATATCTCCCGGGTTAAAAGAACCCTGGTCGATCCTCGGAGATATTTACCTGGAAGACAATAAGATCGAAGAGGCGCTGAAGGCGTACAAAAAAAGCTTATCCATCGACCCGGGCCAGGGAAAGGTCCACAACAATCTTGCGGTGGTTTATTTCTATAAAAAAGATTATAAGCAAGCGCTTAAGCATACGAAGGAAGCCGAAGGCCTCGGCTTTAAAGTAAGCGAAGGTTTCAAGAAAGAGCTTGAAAAATATGTGCGGTAAGCGTGAGTATTGCTTGTTTCGCCCTATTCTCCGACCAGGATAAAACCGCTCCAGTACTTGGGAAAGGCGGTAAACTTATCTTTAATTAAGGATAGTTTTGCATTTTGCAGGGCAGAGGGGAGCGTTTCACCGGACAGGATATTTCGATAGAGTTCGATCATCAAGCGGGAAGTGGTCCTGTCTTCGACCTTCCACAAAGAAAATATGATATTCCGGACACCGGAATAAAAGAATCCCCGGGTCAGGGCAAACATTCCCTCACCTTTCACCAATTTACCGATCCCGCTTTCGCAACTGCTCAATACAACCAGCTTTGCTTTCAGGCTCAGGTTGTAAATCTCACTGGAATAAAGGATCCCGTCTTCTGTGTATGGACCATCCTCCGGCCGGGAAAAAATAAGCCCGGAGAGTTTGGCGCTTTCACTGTCCTTCAAGCTGTGAGTGGCGATGTGAATGAAATTGTAATTCTTCATTTCCGCGGACTTAAACACATGTTCCGCAGCTTGTTGATGGAAGTAGCCCACGGCTTTTTTGTTTGCGCCTTTGAACAATTCGATGATGGCATGAAGTTCTTTTTCGGCAGCCGGGAGTTCGGGATAACGGGTGCCTTCTTCGCCGATAATAACATCCCGGGAATTGAACCCGGCACCACTGCGCAAATTTTGTTTCTCCCTATCGCTGAATACCGGGGCAAAACCCACAAAACTTTTATCTATTTCGCCTTTTTCATGCCCGGTGTTATAGAGCCACAGGTTGGCCGAGTAATGATAATTAAAAGAGAAGTGCTTGATCAGGTAATCGACCCAGGAAAAATCCGACTCCTCTACAGGGCCGGGCGCCAGCGCTTCAAAAGGGATATAATACAATTGCCCATGGGGTATAATAATCAATCTCTGTTTTTCAATGAAAAAATGTCTGACGGGTTTGATTAACACCTGGTAGAGATTATGGCTGACCTTCAGAAAGGATTTTTCCTCGATTTTCTTAATGGAGTGATAAAACTCAGTGAGACGTTCCGGAAAATCCTCTCCCACATATTGAGAGACTGCATTGAGACCTTCCTTAGTTAATACGAAAATGGTAAGGTTTCCCTCAACAAAAAAATATTCGACTATTGCGGTGTCCGGGTCTAAGGCTTGCCGCAAACCCGGGATAGATACCGGCCGGGGCTTATATTTGAGCTCATAATATTTTCGATAGTTTTTTTCAAAATGTTCGATCAGGCTGCGGTATTCGTCCTTTAACATAAAATAATGGTCTTCAATACTCTTTATCTGTTCATTATCCTTCGGTCTTTTTTTCATATATTCTTTTTCAAGATAGGTGTCGTAAAGAGCTAATTCGTTTTTCAGCTTTTTTTCCTTTTCCAGTAGATAATCGGGAATACCCGCAAATTTCCGGGCCTGAGACTCCGAAAGGGCTTCCGAGAGTACGGCTGCCTTGCTTTCTTCGGAAAAAATAAACGCCATTTCTTTATATTCGGGGTTACCGGAAATTTTATAGAGTTTAAGAGCGGTTTGCAGGGCCTGGCCATATATCTCGATACATTTTTCTCCGAAAAACAATTTGTAACTTTCCGATTTAAAGCTGCTGCGGATATTTTCTATCAACCGGGCGGTCAACGAATAGGTAGAAAGGGAGGCACGAAGATCATCAACCCGGACCGGCTCGAGCATATAACGCATCCGCAGTGTCAGCGCTTTGGAAGCCAGGACTTTGAGCAGTTTGTCATTGGAATAGTTCGTGATAGAGTTCGGGTTCGCATAAAAATCGGAATCGGAAAAATCGGGAACCATTGAAATAATCGCATTCTGGAAAAAAGTCAGGGCTTCATCAAAACGGTTGAGTTGAAGGTATACGTTCCCCAATTGATAGTAGGTGTCTGCGGTTTCCGAGTGGTATCTCCCCAGCAGGTTCAGCTTAACGGAAAGGGCATTGTTCAGGAATCGCAGCGCCTGGTCGGATTCCCCCATTAAACGGAGGCAGATACCAATATTATGAAAAGCGGAAGCGCTCTTCAGGTTTCCCTGGCCGAAAGCATTCAAGCGGATTGCCAATGATTTACGCAGGTTTTCCATGGCGTCATCATAAAAGCCCTCAAAGGCCTGCAGGATGCCGATATTTTCATAGATGGAAGCTATTATCGGATGTTCGTCACCGTAGGTTTCCCGGTGTAGGGCCAGGGATTTGCGGAAGGAATCCCGGGCATCGCGAAAGGTTCCCTCTTTTACGGTCTCCCGGTCTATAAATGTATAATCCTTTGCTATTGTGACCCCTTGTTTCATTAATTGTTTCAGTTTTATGGAAAAGGATTTGTTGTAGTAGAATACCGCTCTTTTGGAATCTCCTTTATTCCAGTAGACCAGGGCAATGCTGTTGTAGATTTTGGCAACTTCACGATGATCCTCGCCCAATACGTCTCTTTTAATTTCCAATGCCTGCCGGTATAATTCCAGGGCCTTGTAATAATCCTTTTTTTGATGAAAATATTTGTAAGCCAGTTTAATATAGCTCTTTGCCAGGGAGAGCGGTTTATGCCCTAAGTGGCTCAAGGTTAATCCAAGAGCTTGATCTAAATGATCCAAGGCTTTTTTGTAGTCGTCGGTATCTCTATAGTTGTTTCCTAATTTGATATAGCACTCCACCATTTTCATCCAGTTACCGGCCTTTTTGTATATCGGGATGGCTCTCTTGAGGTAAAAATTGGAGCTTTCGAATTGGGCCTCACCGGCAAGTTTTTCCGCTTTGAAGGAATATTCCTCGCTGAGATCGGTCATGACCTGGTTGTAGGAGACCGGCACGCGTTTGACGCAGTTATTACAAAGCAGAAAGAGTGAAAAAAATAAAATTATTAAACGTTGGTTTTGACCGCTCATGGCACATACTATTATACAATATTCATGCCCATATATCTATATATAAACCATGAAGATTTTTTTTGATGAAAAAAGTCATAAAACGAAATCCCTGCTCACCTTTATAGGCCGTGGCATCAAAACATATAAGCTCACGTCGGATAAAATTGAGATGTTTACCAAAGGTTCCCCGGTCGGGGCAGCCAGGGGAATCGGCAGCGGGACCACCAGGGCGGAAAAGTTAATTTAAACTCTCTGGATGGATTGAAGGGTTACCCGGTCGGGCTGATCGGCTAACAACCAGGTTGTAGCCGACTGCCGGTGGAAATTATCCTGGACAAATCTTTCATTGATGAAACTTTGATTACGCTCAGGGATCCGTTCGGACAGCCTGCTAGGTTAATTTTTTCACCTGACTGCCTGGACCAGGACGAGATCCTGTTTGTTTTACCTGGTAGTTTTTTAGGATTTAATAATTTTATTATACTCGTCGTGATGGCCTATCCAGAACCAGACGGTTCCATCTGCTGATTCAACACCTATAGCTCTATATTTTTTCCCAATCCTAACAGATCGAAAACGCCCCACTTTCTTTAGGTGCAGAGAAGGGTGGCGGGGATTTTTCTTAAGAAGTAAAAAATTTTTGTCTGCAACATCTTTTACTGCCGAAGGGAGATCGTTGTAGCACTTCCAGAAATTTGGATTAGCGTGATGACTCAAAGTTCAGTACACCTGCCTTCTTTGTGGTCTTTGAGTGCCTGATCAGCAAGCTTATTTAGTTTGCCGGCCAGAATATCGCTCTCGAACTGCCTGTCCCAGGTTTCAGCGTTAAATTTATCGAACCATTCCCTGAATTTTTTTAATTCCGGCCTCGGCAAATTTACCACTGCTTTTTCTATTTCTTGTACTGTCGTCATATCGATTAAATCCTACCACAAGTAAATTAATAATTCAAGCTCAGGGATTCGTCCGGACAGCCCGGCCAGTGGGGACGG
>JAGLQA010000145.1 GCA_023137075.1 Candidatus Aminicenantota bacterium | reverse complement strand
ACTGAAGAAGATAGAGATATAATCGCATTACGGTGCTGTACTCTTAGCAACCGTTGGGAAAATTTTTGGGAATGTAGGTTGACTTTCTCCGTGATTAATGGTATTTTCCAGGGTGGAATTTTGTAAAAATGCGAAAGTGGCGGAATTGGCAGACGCGCTAGACTTAGGATCTAGTGCCCTCGCGGTGTGGGGGTTCGAGTCCCCCCTTTCGCAAGATAAGCTAAAGAGTTCATGAGTTGAGAGGGAAGCCGGTGAATATAATTCGTTGATTTGATAAATGTATTGCAAAAGGAGTTAGTTATTTGGAAAAAATATTATGATTTGAAGATATTTAATCATGGGCTTAATTAAATACTTAAAAAAAGTACGAAAAATGGATAGAAAACGAAAAACTCTCAACTCTCTATCTCAAAACTTATCAACTTATTCGCTTATTGTCTTTTTTCTTTTCTCCTCTTTTTGCGGTGTGCGGACAAAACCGGGTAAGGTATGGAACCTCAGGGATAAAATCGTGACCCTCTCAAAGAGTTTAACCGGCTTACCCTACAGGTATGGCGGAGATGACATCAATGGTTTCGACTGCAGCGGCCTGGTGAGTTATGTTTACGGCTGCTTCGGTATCGAGGTGCCGCGAACAGCTAAGAAACAGGGAAAATTGAAAAATAAAATCAAGTTTAAAAATGCAAGGCCCGGGGACATCCTTGTTTTTAAACTCAAACGAAGACGGTGGCATTCGGGGATACTCATAAACAAGAAGCATTTCATCCATGCTCCCAACCGGGAGACGCCGGTGCGTGAAGAGTATTTAAGTTCCTATTGGCGCTCTCACCTAAGAGCGGTAATCCGTATCATCGATGAATAGCATATTTTATTTTCACGGTTTCGCGTCTACTGAAAAAAGCTGGAAAGTGCAGCTTCTTAAGAAACACGTGGAAAAAAAGATAAAAATAGATTTAGTTGCTCCTACACTGCCGGTGAATCCGTCAGAGGTTGTAAAATTATTCGAACAATTTGTATTCGATCATGGAAAACCGGGGTTAGTCATCGGTTCCAGCCTTGGCGGTTTTTATGCCCGGTATGTGTCCGCGAGTTACGATATCCCGGCCGTTCTGATCAATCCTTCCATCTTTCCCTGGCGCACCCTAACCGCGTGCGTCGGTCTCAACAAACGCTATTACACGGGCGAAACCTTCGAGTGGAAAAGTGGATACCTCGATTCCCTGAAAGCGATGAACCGGAAGATGAAAGAGATTGGCCCCAAACACCACAACCTGCATTTCTTTTTAGCATCCGATGATGGAATACTGGATCACAAAAAAATACCGGAACTATTCCCCGGAGCCGCTTCCATCCGTTTTTACGATAATTGCAAACACTCCTTTGAACGTTTCCCGGAAATCATCCCGGAGATCGAGAAGTTGTTATAAAATTACTACGGATTATTTTTGCCACGGATTTACACGGATGGACACAAAGATAAAAAGAAAAAAATCTTCCGTCTCAGAGGTATTTAGTAAATAATAAATCTATAAATTTAGAATTGCTTTTTGTTTTTGGGTTGACTTTTTTTTTTAAAAAAATTATTGTATAGCAATGAAAGAAAAAAAAGAAAATCTCAATGAAGTTGTCGATGCTAAAATCATGGCGATCAAACTGATTATCGAAAAGAACTCCTGGTTAACAAAGATTAGATGGTTATATACTGTTTTTGTCTTACTATTTTTTTATGCTTATAATTATTTCTCCCACATTTCTTACATCAATTACCGGGCTCTCATTTTAATCCTGGCACTCGCGGTTTTAGGGAACCTCATGTTCATCTTTACCCTGAAGCGAAATACCAGGCTTCCCGAAAAGGAGCAGGATTACGATACCTATTCAACGATCGCATCGATTCAACTCGACTTCGACCTGGTTATTTTATCCCTGTTGATCTTCTATTCCGGCGGTTTTGAAAGTCCCATTACGGTTTTGTTTATTTTTTACATAATGGTAGCCACCTTCCTGATCTATCACAAAAAAGCCTTTAAAAACACCTTAATCGCAGTCGTCCTGGTAGTGGTCATCTTTTTTGCCAATAAAGGACTGGTTATCACGTCGCAAAAACTTACCGAGATGATAGGATTTACGTTAATTTTATTTTTTGCATTCTTTATTTCCGCCTATTTTTCAAAATATTTAAGAAAAAACGAAAAGTCTTTGCATGAATTTATCGAACTGACCGGAACCTTATCGGTTACCGACCGGTTGACGAATTTATACAACCAGACCCATTTTTTCTTACTATTTAATTTACAATTGGAAAAAGCAAAAAGGTACGATTCGATATTTTCGATATTGCTATTTGATGTCGATCATTTTAAAAATTACAATGATACCAGTGGGCACATGCAGGGCTCCGAGGCACTGAAAAGAGTGGGGGAACTCATGAAGAAGATGTTCAGGGTGAGTGATATTTTAGGCAGGTTTGGGGGGGATGAGTTTATCGTTCTTTTATCCAGGTCTGATAAAGTCGGCACTTACCTGGCGGCCGACCGGTTGAGAGAAATTGTGGAAAAAGAGCCGTTTATTGCCAGGGAGAATCAGCCCTCGGGGAAAATAACGCTGTCCATGGGAATTGCCAGTTACCCGGAGCACGGTAAAACCTTAGAGGAGCTTCTCGATAAAGCCGACCAGGCACTGTACGTTGCCAAAAAAACAGGTCGAAACCGGGTCATTATTTATGACCCGAAAAACGACAAATCCGGGAAAAATACGCAGAAAAAACATCCCGCAAATAATTAAAGGGTTTTAAGGAGAAAAAATGAAAAAAGTTTATGTTTTATTTGTTGTGTTTTTAATAATGGGTTCTTTCGGTTTCGCCGGACCGGGGAAATTTGAAGTGGGTTTTCACTACTCTTACTGGACCATCAATATGATTGCCACAATGGTTGAGGATATGACTCCCGACCTGAATTACTACGATCCGGATAAGGGTGAGTTGAATTTTGATTCCAACGGGAACAATTTCGGATTTGAATTCCGTTTTTTTCCCGGTGGGGAAAACGGTTCCTTTTCGGTTGGTCTCTCCTATGAACGGAATAACTTTAAAGCAAAGGTTTCCGATTTTTACACCGATACCATCAACGGAACTCAAGGGGAAGTCAGTCTTGACGGTAACATCGACCTACGTCCCCATTCCTTTAACCTGAGTCTGAGGTGGGAACTCTGGCCCTCGGCAAGGATTCATCCCTACCTTGGCTTCGGCTTCGGGTTTGGCGCTTTAAGTGGAACTGCCAGTTATAACGTTGAAGTAAATCTATATGGCGAACCTAATCCTCCACCGGAATCCGGGGAATGGACCCTCAAAGATTTGATCGATGAATATGAACAGAAAGAAGGAAAATCTTTCCCTCTTTCATTTTTTCCGATTATTCACCTTAATTTCGGATTCAGGGGTGAAGTCATCGACAACCTCTACCTGCTGGCCGAAGTTGCCGTGTACGACGGTTTGATCTTCAGGGGTGGTTTAGCTTATCGTTTCTGATCAACCTACTCTATCATAAATCCTTCAGGTATTTCAGAAGGATTTTCCCGGTCTCGTTCTTGAAGTATTTTTTTAGTGCTTCCTGTTGGGTGGCAAGTATTTTTTTTTTCAAAAGGGCATCCGTCAAAATATGATCCATTAAAGCGGCGATACGGATATAATCTTTTCGGTTGACCAGGATACCGCCGTTGTTCATGGTCTCCTTCACGGCGCCCGCATTAAAGGCAACTACCGGGATATCTAAGTAAAAACTCTCCGGCACCGGCGCGCAGAAACCCTCGTGTTCGCTCATGTGCAGGTAAAGATGGGCTAATTTAAAGTATGAGATTAATTCGTTATCGGGAATATGGCCGGTAAAGTGAAGATTTTTAATGCCTAATTTTGCGGCCAGGTTGTGCAGGGCGGAAAGGTAGCGCTCAAAACCCCGGTACTCACCCACGACAAATAATCGTGAATCGGCATTAAAATGTTCCTGGTAGAGATGAAAATTTTTTAAAACATCTTCGACTTTTTTATTGGGAATGATCCGGCCCACGAAGAGTATATTGGTTTTTCCGTCGTTAAAGAGTTTGTCAAGAACCGGCACGGTTTTAGTCGAAAATTTATCAAAATCCATAACCAACGGCAGGACGCCGGTCCTGGCAAAACCCGCTTCTTTTAGTTCTTGTTCATTGTATTGAGAGTCTCCCAATGCTAAGTCCACTTTCCCGGTAAAACTTTTCAACTCTATCCTGCCCTTGTAGCAGTCCTTTGCCAGAACGCGGTGATAATCCAAGAAAAATGTGTGCGGAGTAATATTGTGATAGATTATCACTTTCTTGTCCGGCACTCTCATGAACTTCTTGCTAACCGGTGAGCCGATGGAAAAATGGAAAATCACAATATTATCTTCATGGGAATACCTGTCGTATTCCAGGTAATTGATAATCCGGTCAGCGTACTTCGGATGGTAAAAGAGGGCGAAGATTTCGGATTCGTATCCCTGTTCCCGTAAAAAATTCCGGATTTCAAAGGCTTCGTTACCGATGGCATCGCCGTAGGAGTAAGAGGTTAAAAATTGGTGAACCTTCATTTATCTACAAATTTTTTTTCTCAATGGCCCGTTCCCGGTTTTCTAAAAACTCTATCTTATCTTCCAGCACTTTTATTTTGGTTTTCAGTAAATCCTGATCGATCTTCAATTTGGATAGCTCAACAATCATATTATTTACCGAATTGTGCAGCAGCTTGATATACTCTTTGCTTTGCAAGGTGATAGGAACCGTTTGTTTCAGGTTATAGACATCCTCTTTGTTATCGTTATGCAGTTTTGCGGTCAGATTTTTCAGCTCGGTTATATAGGGTCTAATCATAAAGCGGGTCAATGGCGCGAGTATCTTTCTTATTTTTGCCATGATCTTTTTGGCCGTTCCGGTTTCGATATCCGGCTCGAAATGATAGGGCCGGAAGTCTCCGAATTTATGTTCCGGGTAGAGGTGGGGTTCGTAGACATTGGGGATTTCCAGGAAGTCGGGTAGGGGCAGGAGTTCCATGTCCACGATTTCGTCGATTTCGCTTTGTTTCAGGACGCCGGCCTTCTTTTTTTCTTCGATCCGTTTCGTAATGGACTCCATTATGGCATTGACGTCGATCTCGTTATTGGCCGAGATAAGTCCGGCGACGGAGAGGTTTTTTTCGTCAGGCATCTTGATCTCCTAATATGTATCTTCTTATCAGCGCTATATTCACGGGCTGAGAAGCTGTATTATAAAGAACATTCGGCATTTTGTCAAACCGTATATTTCTAAAACAAGCCGTGCCCCACCGCCACCCCGTGACCTTTCAGCCACACATCTTTTGAAATGATATTATAACACGAATTTGGATGGATTCACAAAAAACCATGAAAAAATTTGGTTTTTTCAAAGTCGCCGGCTAATATGAATAAAAAGAACCAGGCGAGGGTATAAACCGTTATTGATGTATAGGTTTAAAATCAATTAGAAAACAAGTGAAAGGAGGTATTATGAATAATCGATTATTATTGATTAAAAGCTGGATAAAACTGGGTATTATAAGTGGTCTGCTGGCCAGTGTAATATACCCAGTACTGATTTTTATAAACCTGCCTAAAGTATTTCAGGTTGTTTTGGCTATGGCCTGGGGGCCCTTGCTGGGAATAAGTGCCGTGGGAGGCTATTATTTTTTTAATCTGCATAGGGAGACTATTTCCCTGAAAATAGCCACCATCTCCCAGATAATTGCCGGGGTACTGGTAACAATCATGCTTTTGGTTCAAATGGCCATCTTTTCGGCAAAACCGGAGGTGTTGGGGGAGTCAAACCGGTGGATATGGGACTCTATCAACCAGGTGCAGTTAGGCCTGGATGTGGCGTGGGATGTATTCCTTTTTTTAAGTATATTCTTGTTTTCCATTAACATGTTTAATCATCCGGAATTTGGAAAAATATTTTCCATAATCGGTGTTATCATCTCAGTTTTATTGATAGCTTTTAATATAGCATCTTTTCCAATTCCTCCCGGGGAAGCCGGGTCGATTGATTTTGGTCCTTTGGCCGGCTTATTCGGTCTGGCCATGACAGTCAACATATTACTTAGGTTAAAGTGGGTTAGTAAAAAAATTCTTATCACAGGGGACACCTATTCATCGAGCGAAACTGGAAAAAAGGGACGCTCATTAGAAATGTGCAAGTTTTAGTTGTTTTGTTTAAATTGAACTCCGCTTTTTCATGTTTCGATATACACTACCTCTCTACCTCGGCAATTTCCTTATATTTCAATCCTGTTCTTTCTTTCAGGTTAACCCGCAATTCCCCTCTCATACTCTGACCTTCACGACTCCTGGTGTCGATTTCGTAAACATCTATATCATGCCTGGTTTGAAATTCCTGGATAACTTTTTCTACCGATTCATAACATGGTGATAAGCACCGGGAAAAGTAATTCTTGCTCGTCTCATGGTTAAATTATACCACATTTCTTGCACATTTAAACGGACCGTCCCCCACTCGTAAAAATCCCATGACATGTATTTGACACTTGGAGTATTTTATCCTATAATGCCCATATGGAAAAAAAGGATTTTCCTATGGTGTTCATTTTAAGGAGAGATTTAAATTAGGCCAATTGAACCAATTTTAACTCCTGAAATAAGCAATTTTATTAAAGACGATTCTGTTGATCATGCTGATGCTTTCTTTGTATCTACCTATCGAAAATTAGTAGAACAAGTAGCTAAATTAGCCTATATTAACCAGGATCACCTACTATTTTTTAGAGGACAGATTCAGGATTTTAAGAATAAAAACGGTTCATCAACCTTTTACCCTTCAATTTATAGAAAAGAATATATCAAACAAGTTGAGATGGAAGCTAGCTTTGAGTCCTTAAAGAGAGTCTCCAAAACCTTATCTAAACTTTTTGCAGCCAAAAAAATGGATGGATATAGAGATTTAAAAAGGAATGAATACATTTGTTGGGGTATACTTCAGCATTATGGAATTAGTGATACACCGTTGCTTGATATCACTCATTCCTTAAGGGTAGCATGTTCTTTTGCACAGCTTAAAAACTTAACCAATGAATGTTTTGTTTATGTTTTTGGTTTACCTTATGTAACGAATAGAATTTCTGCTAATTCCGAACACGACATCATAAACATACGGCTACTAAGCATTTGCCCTCCAGATGCCTTAAGACCATACTTTCAAGAGGGTTATCTATCGTGCACCTGGAATATAACGACTGAGTATGATAATAAAACAGACCTAGATTTCAAAAATAGATTAATAGCGAAATTTAGAATACCAAATACAAAGGCATTCTGGGGACGTGGTTTTTCAGCCATTCCAGAACAGGTTTTATATCCAAAAGGTGATAAGGTTGAAAATTTATGTAAAAACTTAAAATTGGAAATCCTGAAAAAAGCCCCAAAAAAGTTTGACTTTTCAACAATAATAAGAAAAGTAGTTCATAACTTCGGCTTTAGCTATTACAGTGGACATCCTCAATTCCCCAAGGGCGAATATGACTACATTGTAAAGAGCAGAAGCGGTAAAACTTACATAATTGTATCTAAATATTTTTCGACTCAAAAAGGTCCAAACTTTCCAAGTGAACAAATTGAAAAATATTTTGATCAGGCAAATAACTTAAAACACCCATTAATTCTTATTAGTACAGCTCCCTTGACTCCAAAGGCATCTCAAGTGATAGAAGAGTTCAACAAGGAACATAAAAAGAAAAGGATGATATATATTTGTGGTGATACAGTAGAGCAAATTATAGAGGAGCTCAAACAAAATGTATCATAAAAGAAGGAATCATCACTGTGATCATAGTGAGTTAGTGAGTGAGGTGACGGTGCTGGAGAATTTGAGTTTTTTATGATATAGTTATTTCATGAGACGAGCACGAATAACTTATTATAGAGCTTTTCATCATGCCATGAATCGGGGTAAATTATTTACCTGTCCCTCTTTTTTTTTCTTTTTTTCGTTTTAGATAAACCTTACAATGGTGTAAACGTATACTATTGGTTAGTTATTAGGAGGATTTTCAATGAAGAAAATATTTGTGCTATTTATTGCTTTGTCGGTGCTATGTGGCACCCTGGTTTTTTCAGAAACCCTGGATCAGATTTTAAAAAAGAACTATGAATCCAGAGGCGGATTAAAAAAACTAAAACAAGTAAAGTCATTTCTCTTCGAGGGGAAAATGATTATACCCATGCAGGGTATGGAATTCCCCGTTAAAATTTGGCAAAAAAAACCCAATTTTGTGAGAATTGAAGCCAGTGTAATGGAAAAAATGGTAATTCAGGCCTATAATGGCAAAATTGCCTGGTGGATTATGCCTTTTATGGGAGTCAATGATCCGGCGGAAATGCCTGAAAATGAGGGCAAAGAGGTCATTCAACAGGCTGAATCTTTTGATCCCCTTGTTGATTATAAAGAGAAGGGTCACAAGTTAGAATTTGTTGGTAAAGAAGATATGGAAGGCACCGAGGTCTTCAAACTTAAACTCACCGAGAAGGACGGCCGGATTGTTTTTTTCTTTCTTGAGACCGATAGCTGTATTGAAATAAAAACCGCCACCTACATAAAAAGAGGAGAAGCGGAGAACCTGGTGGAAAGTTTCCTGGGCGATTACAAGGAAGTCGAAGGTATCATGTTCCCCTTTTCTGTCGAGTCTAAAATGAACGGTAATATGGTTACCAAAATGGCCATCGAATCTGTTAAGTTGAATGAAAAAATGGATAATTCACTCTTTGAAATGCCGGCCAAAAAAACCGCTGAATAATCTGTACAAGAAGGATAAAATCTTATGAAAACATTAAAAGGTGTCTCTCTATTTATTATTATACTGGTTTTTTTATCTTCAGCCGGATATACGGCTGATATTAAAGTTGACACTGCCACCTTTGGCAGCATTAAAGCCAGGATGATCGGACCGGCTGTCATGAGTGGCAGAGTGACCGCTATCGACTGCTCTTTAAAGGATACACGAACCATCTACGTGGGCACTGCCAGCGGTGGCGTCTGGAAATCTGTCAATGGCGGTATCTCTTTCAAACCCGTTTTTAATAAGTATACCATGTCTATTGGTTGTTTGGTTATTGATCAGAAGAATCCGGATACCGTTTGGGTGGGAACCGGTGAGTGTAATGTTAGGAACAGTGTTTCAGTGGGAACCGGGCTCTATCGAACCGTTGATGGTGGCAAAAGCTGGTCATTTATGGGTCTAAAGGATTCTGAAAGGATCAGTAAAATTATCGTTGATCCCAAAGATTCAAAAACTGTTTATGTTGCTGTCATGGGGCACTTGTGGAATTCAAATAAGGAGAGGGGGGTGTACAAAACCACCGATGGTGGCAAAAGCTGGGGGAAAATTTTTTATATTGATGAGAACACGGGATGTGCCGATCTGGAAATTGATCCTCAAGAGTCGGATGTGTTGTATGCAGCCATGTGGCAGTTTAGAAGAAAACCTTACTTCTTTAACTCCGGTGGCAAAGGCAGTGGCCTTTATAAATCTTTGGACAAAGGAAAAAACTGGTCAAAAATACAGAAGGGTTTACCAAAGGAAAATTTGGGCAGGATTGCCATTGCAGTCGCACCATCAAGGCCGGGAACACTCTATGCCACGGTTGAATCTAAAAAATCGGCTCTTTACCGTTCCGATGAGATGGGAGAAAATTGGAAAAAAATAAATGTTTCACTGTCTGTGAAAATCCGTCCTTTCTATTTTGCCCATTTGGTGGTAGATCCAAAGGATTATAAGCGGATTTACTTTCCCAATCTTTTCCTCGGTGTCAGTAAAGATGGCGGTAAAAATATCGCCCCCATGGGCAATGTCCATTCGGATATTCATGCCGTTTGGGTGAATCCTCACAATCCAAAACATTTACTGGTGGGAACCGACGGTGGTGTATACATTTCCAATAACCAGGCCAATGACTTCGTCCATATTGCCAGTCTGCCCGTATCTCAATTCTACCATGTCTCCTACGATATGGAAAAGCCTTACAATGTCTATGGTGGGTTACAGGATAACGGTTCATGGTATGGCCCTTCCCGGAATTACGGTTCTTCGGGAATAAAAAATAAAGATTGGCATAGTGTTGGTATTGGTGATGGATTTTATGTGTTTCGTCATCCCAATGATTTTGACATCATATACTATGAATGGCAAGGTGGGCGCCTCTCTCGGTATAATGAGAGAACAAAGGAAACAAAAGACATACAGCCTTTACCTCAAAAAAAAGGGGAACCGGAATATCGTTATAATTGGAATGCAGCCTTCGCCCTCAGCCCCACCGACCCGGAACTGATTTATATGGGTGCCCAATTTCTTTTCAAATCGACCAACAGGGGTGATACCTGGGAAAAAATATCACCTGATTTAACCACCAATAATCCCTTGAAACTCCAACAGGAGAAATCCGGTGGTATCACCATTGATAATACTACCGCCGAAAATCATTGCACCATTTTTTCAATTTCGCAATCTCCCCTGGATCAAAATCTCATCTGGGTCGGTACCGATGATGGGAACCTACAGGTCACTGCGGACGGTGGCAAAACATGGGAAAATACCGGTAAAAGTATTCCATCTCTCCCGGAAGGGACCTGGTGCTCTTCGGTAGAAGCCGGTCATTTTGATAAAAGTGTTGCCTATGCCACCTTTGATGGTCACAGAAACGGGGATAAAAAGTCTTATGTCTATAAAACGACGGATTACGGAAAAACGTGGGAATCTTTATCAAAAAACCAGATCCAGGGTTATTGTCATATCATTCGCGAAGATTTGGTGAATTCCAATCTTATCTTTTTGGGCACGGAATTTGGGCTTTATGTTTCCATTGATAGTGGGAAAAGATGGACACATTTAGAGGATGCATTACCCAAAGTGTCGGTCAGAGACCTCGCCATTCATCCCCGGGAACATGATTTGATTATCGCCACCCATGGGCTGGGTATCCAAATTATTGACGACATCACACCGCTAAGAGCCTTAGAACCCAAAATTATAGACTCGGTGGCACATATGTTGCCATCCAGAACCTCTGTTTTAAAAGCATCCTCCATGTTCCAGGAATTCCCCGGTGATGCCGAGTTTGTAGGCAGGAATCCACAGGAAGGCGCCGTTATAACCTATTATCTGAAAAAAAGACATATTTTTGGAAATTTAAAACTTGAAATTCTTGATTCGTCCGGAAGTGTCATTAAAAGCCTGCCTACCTCAAAAAGACGAGGAGTAAATAGGGTTTACTGGAATATGAGGCTAAAACCTCCAAAAACACCGTCATCCCCTGGATTACCTCGCTTCTTTTCTTTTGGTCCGCGGATTGATGAAGGTATTTATACCGTCAGGCTTAGTAAAGGGAAAAACCAGTATACAGGAAAAATTGAAGTGATTGCCGATCCTGTATCTGCCCATAGCAAAGAGGATAGAACGTTGCGTTATACCACGGTCATGAAATTGTACAATCTGCAGGAGGAATTAGGGTACATTACCGAAAGTGTTTCAGGTTTACAAAAGCAGATTGATGAAATTATATCCAAAAAACAGAATAACAAAACCAGAGCCAGACTGGAAGCGTATAAGAAAAAACTGGAGAAATTTCATAAAAGCATCGTTCAATATGGTGGAATCATGACAGGGGAAAAATTGCGGGAAAAGGTTATGGGATTGTATAGCTCAGTGATTCAATATGGGGGAAAACCAACCGACGCACAAATTTATTATACGTCTATTTTAACAGATCAGGTCAGGCATTCGGAGCAACAGTTTTTGGGTTTAACCGGTAAGGAATTAAAGACCATTAATTTATTGCTAAAGAAAAAGGGATTTAAGACTCTGGAATTGATGGCCAGGAGCCAGTAC
>JAGLQA010000144.1 GCA_023137075.1 Candidatus Aminicenantota bacterium | reverse complement strand
TAACAGCCCTTTTGGGCTTAGAAAAAAAGGACGAAGCCCTCGCTTTGTTGAAAGAGATTTCCCAAAAGAATCCTACCGCGGATTTATTGTCCGAATTTTTCACTGATTGGCATATCCTGGCCGGTGCGCCCCGCCCCCCCTCGGGCATCGAGGAATTTATCGCAGAAGCCCGGCAGGTTTTGAATTACACTGACACACCAGAATAAACGTTTACTATCACGGCAATAAATGCGGTGGCAATTCCAAATCTGAATCATTCCAATCTAAATTTTGAAGCGGTAGGTGAATTTGATCATAAAAATATTATCTCCCGGCGCGGCAAAGAGATCCCCCAGGTCGCGCTGGAAACGGAAATCCCCGGGATTGGAAAAATCAATCCGGTTCTGGGTCCAGACCAGGTAAAACACCGATCCCGGCCGGTATTCCCACCGAAATACAACCGTGCCACGGAAAGACTTGTAGTTAAAATCCGGGTTATGCAGCGAAAATTCCGGGGCGCCCCCGGGTCCGTCCGGATCGATAATGTAATTGTCATCCGCGAAGGTAATCGTCGAATCACCCATCCCATAGTAATTGTAATCCAGGCTTTTGGGGTGGGCAAGCTCTTTAAACTCACTGTACTGCCCCACTGCCAGGAAGGGCTGGAGAAAAAGCTGCAAACTTAACCTTGGAGTAAAAGTCCAATTTAAGCGGATATTGCTGGACAATACACGCTGGTAAATTTTGCCGAATACATAACGCACCCCGAAGGTATCGGTCATCAAGGGATCCTCAACTCGGCTCACCCACTGGCGCGAAGTATTCCTGACACTGTAACCGGGACCAAAGGAGAAACTAATGTTGCTCTTCGGTTTCCAGCGTAAGGAAATGCCACTGCTCCAGGAATAATCACCCCAGGTGGGCCTCTTGTAAAGGCTGCCGTAACCGGAAAGGACGACTTGCTTGCGATTATCGCTGTTTAAATTCAAATCAACCTGGTAACCGGGTTCGACCAGCGCCAGCGGACCGCCCCTGGTCAGTTCGTTGCTCACTGTCCGGGGATTGTAAGCCACCATCGAATTGAAACCCCAGTAATTCAAGAACTGGCCTTCCACATTTACGAGAACGCCGTCCCAGATTTTGTTTCCTCCAAAATCGTAATTTCGAAACGGACCGGCAAACAGCATCACATTGCGAAAAATTTTGCCCGGATGGGGCCAGCGATAGGCCAGGATCAAATGACTGTTAATTATATCCGAAGCGCCGTGCTGAAAACCGATATCGGTCGGATCAAACCCGGGTGAAAGTATTCCCAAAGCTGCGTGAACCAGGAACCGCCCTTTTTGTTTACCGATAGCAAAGCGGCCGCCGTACCCGGAAAGAGAGGTGGCCCGGTCATCCACTTCAACGTGCGTGGCATCGGGACGTTGATAGTAGTGCAGGGACGAATGCTGACGTGCTAAGATAGCAGCTTCGCTCCCTTTGACCTGGGTACTGCCAAACCAACCGCCCAATACCCAGACTCTCTTTTTATCTAAAAAGGTCCAGCCATCTAAGGCAAAACTGAAGGATTTATCATTCAGAATTTCAGCCAGGTTATCGTTCCTTAAATCCCTGATTACCGAAGTGGCCAGGAAACCGAAGCCATATTGCCCTTCCTTAAACTCTTTCTGACTACGAAGTACTCCATAATAGGAAAGGGGCTCTACCTCTTCTTGAAAACGGCCGCCGACTGAATCTATCTTCGCGTATTCCCGGGAGGTCAGGGCATTGATGAACCCGAAGTTCCAGCCTTTTCCGACCTTGCCCGTGAGCTTAAAAGCGCCTAAGATGGTGGACCTATCCGGGAAGTTAATATACCCGTCCCGGGTCACATAACCCTGGGGGGCACGCCCGATGCGCCGGCTGTAAAAGAGAGTGGGTTGGGGCCAGCTAATATTGGCATTCATGGTCACGCCGCCGCGGCCGAATTCGTCGAATATATTCGCCCCCTCGATAAAAAAGGGGCGTTTCTCGCTGTAGAATGTTTCGTAAGCGCTCAGGTTGATCACGGCCGGATCTACTTCCACCTGGCCAAAGTCCGGGTTCAAAGTGGCATCCAATATCAGGTTGCTCTTCAGCCCCACTTTCAGGTCGAAACCGGCATTGCCTGTGAACTCCTCCCCGGTGCGGAAGGGATTACCGGCTTCTTCGGGACTGAATTCCGCCGATCCGACGACATACGGTAGAAATTCGATGTGCCGGCCGGGGCGGATATTTGCCAATCCCACCAACCTGGCAAAACGGGACACGTATCCCGAATCCTCCTTGGGTATCCAGACAAATCCGACTTCCTCGTTTTTTCGTTTGATGATTCGCCTGAAATTAACGCCCCAGATGTACTCCTTCTTTTTAGGGAAGCGCAGTTGGTTATAGGGAATTTTTATTTCCACTGTCCAGCCTTCCGAGTCTATCACGGATTTCCAATCCCAGACCCCGTCCCAGGTATTATCTCGATCCACATCATTGTACAGGGTCCAGTCCACGATTGAACCGGAAGGATTCACGGCAAATTGGAAACCGGAACGGCGGTCATAATAGGGATCCACCGCGAATATGAACCAGTCGGAATCTACAAAATCATCCCGGCGGCCTAAGCGGCGGGTAATCGACTCCGCCTGGGAGTCAAATAGACGAGCCGCCACATAGAGGGCTTTATCGTCATAGGCGACCCGCACTTCCGTCCGTTCTGTCGGTTGTTCGCCGTCATGGGGGTCGGACATAATAAAATCGCTGTATCCCTCTTGCTGCCAGGTCTTTTCATTTAAAATCCCATCGATCTTGATCGGTTCGGTGGTACGAATGGCCCGGATGGTTTTCGTTTCTTTTGGGTCGGGCAGGGATGCCGAAATAAAAAGGGGCAAAAACAAGAGGATCAAAAAGGTTATTTTTTTCACGTTTATTAGTTTCATCTTATAATGACGTAAAAAGTCAGAAAAGGTTTACTTCTCAAAGCCGCACAGCAGTCAGCAGTCAGCAATTCTAATTTCAGAAATTTAGGTTCTATAAAAGAATTTGTGGGTAAAGTTGGTTCTCTTATTGGGGGCTATGAA
>JAGLQA010000143.1 GCA_023137075.1 Candidatus Aminicenantota bacterium | reverse complement strand
ATGAAGCTGAGTTAAAAAAACGAGAACTCAGTTGAAGGAAATGGAAGCACCATTCAACACATAAAAGAAATTTTAAAATTTAATAGTTATTGCTGATACTAAAAGGAGTTATAGCCCTTTTATATGAACTATTTCTTTTATTAAGAATGGTTCAAAATGTTTAATTTGTCATTCTTTTGCAATAAAAATGTTTAATGACATGAAATTAATTTCAAATCACAATAAAAGAGGAAAAAATGAAAATAATGATGGTTAATTCAAATCAAAACAAAATCCCGGTTCCGTCGATGCCTTTCGGTTTATGCTTAGTATCTTCATCTCTTGAGACGGCTGGGCACGAGGTCCATTTCCTGGATTTATGTTTTTCAAAAAAAACCACCAGGGATATAGATAATGCGGTAAAGAAATTTCAACCTGACGTAATAGGCGTAAGTGTGAGAAACATCGACACTGTGTCCTGGCTTGACACACTTTTCCATCTCAATTCAGTAAAGGAGAATGTGATTATCCCACTTAAGAATGTATTTTCAGGTCCGATTGTCATTGGAGGAACCGCGGTGGGAATCATCGCAGCCGAGATGTTGGGATTTTTTGATCTCGAATATGCTATTCGCGGAGATGGTGAAGCAGCGATTGTAGAATTTGTAAACCGGCTTGAAAAGAAAGAATCATTAAAAGGATTAGGTGGATTGACCTGGCGCAAAAACGGTAAGATTATCGAAGAGAATCCCCCGCTGTGGGTAAAAGACCTGGATTCACTAACCCTTTCAAATCCACATCAATATCTCGAACTGAAAGCTTACAAAAAATTTAAAGCCCCTATTCAAGTGCAAACAAAGCGGGGGTGTGCGCTTAAATGCACCTACTGTGCCTATAATGTAATTGAAGGTGATAATTACCGGTTAAGAGATCCCAAACTTGTTGCCGATGAAATTGAAAAACTGCAAAAAGAAACCGGGAGTAACCATTTCGAATTTTCAGATAGCACTTTTAATATTCCCCTCGATCATTCAAAGAGTGTTCTAAAGTCCATAATCGATAAAAAATTGAATAACCTTAATCTACGCACAATGGGGTTAAATCCGGGTACTATAGATGAAGAATTCGCCGATTTGATGAAAAAAGCCGGATTTAAAGATGTAGAAGTAGGTGTAGAAGCCGGATGTAATAAAATGCTCAAAGTTTTGGGAAAAAATTTCACAAAAGACGATATTTTTAAAACAGCAAGAATTTTACGCAAAATAAATATGCCGACAATGTGGTATTTGCTCACCGGGGCACCGGGAGAAACGAAAGAAACGCTAAAGGAGACCTTTGAAGCAATAAATAAAGCAGTTTCAAAATGGGACCTGGTAGTCGTTTTAAATGGCATACGTGTTAATAAAGGAACTCTTCTTGCGAAACAATTCCTTGAAGAAAATCCCCACGGAACCGATGACAATTTCTTACACCCGGTATTTTACGAGCCCAAAGGATTAAGATTAGAAGAGCTAAGAGTCTTCAATAAACGAATCGGTTTAAAATATTCTAACTACATATTCCCCGAAGAATATCAAAGGCTACCGACGTTTGCTTTAAGAATTCAAACTGCTATCATGAGAACGTTTGCACCGAATACACCGTGGTGGAAATTTAATATTCTCATGCGTAAGATACAAAAAATAACCGGGATTAATACGATGAAACGGCTGCTGTATTGGTTCAAGGACCGGAACCTTTCCAGGAAATATAATTAGTAGGTGTCTTTTTTCGTAAGTCAATCTTGAAGAAAATAGATAGCTTACTTCTCAAAAAATTGGCTAAATGATTGTTTTTTTCTCAAATTTTTTATAAAATACAAATCGAAAGAAGTTATTTTTCAATTTTAAAAAAGTGAGGTAATAATGAAAGTATTGATGATCAATTCGAACCTGAGCATAATGCCTCTTCCTGTATTTCCATACGGATTGTGCATGGTATCTGCATCCCTGGAAAAAGCCGGGCATAAAATCTATCTTCTGGATTTATGTTTTTTAAAAAATGTTAAGCAGGGCATCGAAAATACTATAAAAGCTTTTAATCCGGACATAATCGGTGTTACAGTAAGAAACATAGATGCTGCGGCAAGGCTCAATGCATTTTTTCAACTTGAACAGGTAAAATCCAAAGTAATAGATCCTCTTAAGCAAGTGTTCTCAGGACCAATTATTATCGGGGGCCCGGCAGTAGGAATAAGCGGAGCCGAAATATTAGAATATTTTGATCTTGAATACGCCATAATTGGTGACGGTGAAGCTGCTATGGTTGACTTTGTCCAACGCATCGAAAATACTAAATCCCTTAAAGGTTTAAAGGGCTTAACCCGGCGCAAGGATGGAAAGATTATAGAAGAGAATGAGCCATGGCGTATTACCGAACTGAATGATCTACCTCTCCCCGATTATAGAAAATATCTTGAACTGGAAACATACCGCAGATATAAGTCCACCATTCAGATACAATCTAAGAGGGGGTGTGCTCTCAATTGTACCTACTGCACCTATAAAATAATCGAAGGCCAGAAAATTCGCCTTCGCGATCCTCAATTGGTCGCTGATGAGATTGAAAAAATTTATAAAGAAACCGGTTTCGAATATTTCGAATTCACAGACAGTGCTTTCAATGTTCCCCTGGGTCATTCAAAAGCTGTTCTCAGGGCCATAATTGCGAAAAAATTAAATATCAAGATGCGCACCATGGGCTTAGTTCCTTCCGCCATTGATGAGGAGTACGTTGACCTTTTAAAACAGGCCCATTTTGAGGAGGTTGAATTAGGAATCGAATCCGGAAACGATGAAATGCTTCAAGCTTTAGGTAAAAATTTTAATAGTAAGGCCATATTCCGGGCGGCGGAACTTCTTGGTAATGTAAACATTCCGGCAAAGTGGTATTTAATTTTAGGTGCTCCGGGTGAAACGATGGACACCCTGAAAGAAACTTTTGAGACTGTAAAAAAAGCTATTTCACCCTGGGATTTTATTGTTGTTTTTAATGGAATACGTACCTATAAAGGGGCAGCGATATCGGAACAATTCAAAAAAGAAAAGCCCCATTGCACCGATGATAATTTTTTGCGACCGGTATTTTATGAACCCAAAAGCATAAGCTTAGACGATATTTCAACTGTTAGTTATCGTATGATGTTGAAATACCTTCCTAACGTGGTCATTCCCGAAAGACGTCAGAATATATCGAATATTGTTTTAAAAATACAAAATTTGATCATAAGGTTATTTTGCCCCCAGCTTCCCTGGTGGAAATTTTACATCTTTACCAATAAAGTAAAGAAAATCCTGGGGATCAACTTCATGAAGCGGAAAATCCTAGAGTTCAAAAATCCCCAACTTTTTAAAGAAATAAAATAATAGCGTTTTACAACGCTATTATCCTCTGCAATTCAATATAGGAGAAATCATAGGGAAATCTGCGTGTTTCTTACAATATTTTTTTAAAGCAATCATTCAATGAATTGAAAAACTCATCGGGTAGCTGTTAGATCGGGACTCCCTCTACAATATAATAGGGTGAAATAGTTGGGATTATGCGGTTTAGTTTAAATCCGGACTCTTTAAAAATCTTTTCAAAACCTTCCCTGGTGCGTTCTCTTCCGTTTACTAAAAGAATCATTGCAATATCGAAATATTTTGAAAGATGAGGTTTATTGTCGCTTTTTACTACCATGTCCACAACGAGTAATTTTCCCTTATCATGTATCGCTCTCCGGCAATTTTTGAGTATTTTAATGGCATCGTTATCACTCCAATCGTGTAAAATAGATTTCATAAAATAGGCATCGTATCCTTTAGGAGCCGATTTGAAAAAGTCTCCGGCAGCAAATTTAACCCTATCTTTTACAAGTGGGTCATTTAAAGCTTCTTCCTGTTTTGCAGCCAACATAACCCGCTCAAGCTCGAAAAGCCCTCCCTTCATCTTCGGATTTGCTTTCAGGATGGCAGCAAGTTGAAAACCGTGACCAGCTCCAATATCCACTATTGAACCGATCCCGGAAAAGTTATAAGCTGCTGTAATGGGATTGTCGCTGAGTCTTGAAATTGGAGTCATTGCTTCATCAAATATTCTAAATTCTTCCGGGTTTTCCTCAAGCCAATCAAATAATTTTTTTCCATATTTGATTTGAAAAATGTCCTTGCCTTTTTCTATACTCTGGTATATATCAGCCCATTCACGAATATTCCATGCAGCACCGGTATATTTCGCTAAAGCCGCCATTGATCCGACAATATTAGACTGAAGACTCTTCGACAAATTTGTATTTCCGAAAACTTTTCCTTTTTTCTCCTTGAAAATACCGACACCTGTCAACGCACGCATAACGCGGTATAAAGCATCTTCATTCAACCCGGTATTTTTTGCCAGTTGTTCTATATTCTTGGGGCCACCTGCCAACATATCCGGAATCCACGCTTCCGTAGTAATATAAATACACCTCTCTATAACAAAGTTTTCAATCAGAGATTCTACTAACAGAACCTGGGGGGGTAAAATTTTTCTTCTTAATTTTACTAAAAAATTTGTAAAACGTATCACCATATTAATAATTGGTAATGGGGGAACTTTTGGTTTTTCATTTTTACTCACTGCATTTCCTCCTATTATGCCACTACAAGGCGGTATTGGCCAACATTTTCGACATATTTTTTCCCCACCGTTAGGTGGGTCGTTTTTCGACCGGTATCTTGAAAAATGTTTATAATATTATAGCAAATAACTGAGAAAAAGTAAATAATCCGGAAGGTAAAGGAGAGAGATAAAGGGAGAGATGGCTATGCCTGAAATTTCTCATCAAATGTTTAATGATGTTCGGAATTCGTTGTATGTTACACGTTATGAGGGTTTCGGGAGCAATTGTAAAATAGGAAAATATCTTATTATTTATTTGACTTTCGTCTATTTATCCATTATTATATAACCTTATGATAAAAAAATAATATCCTGACAACGCTAATTAACAAAAGTTAAAAATACTAAAAAATATATCGCCGGAATGTTACGATTTTATCATCGTGATTAATAGGAGCAAAGTTATGTCTAAACAAGAGAATTTGTTAGATACAAATCAGCCCCCATCGGAATCAGTAATTCCTGGAATAATTAACAACAGGATTATTCCAAATCTGCTCTATGTGGCTGCAAAAATCGGCATTGCAGATCTCCTGGGTAATGGTCCTAAAAGTATTGATGAACTTGCGGAGGCGGTTAAAGCTTACCCCCAATCGCTTTACCGTGTTCTTCGGACACTCGCAAGCTATGGAATATTCGCCGAGAATACGGATGGCCAATTTGAACTAACACCAAGTGCTGTTCCTTTACAAAGTGATATGCCCGGATCGTTACGTACCTGGGTAATCTTAACAGGTGAAGATTGGTTCCATAGACCCTTTGGTGAACTTCTCTACTGCGTAAAGACCGGCAAACAGGCATTTAACCATGTCCATGGTATGAGTCTTTTTGAGTATCTTAAACAAGATTCAGAGGCCGCCGAAATCTTTAACGAAGTCATGACAAAATTTACGGAACCGATGGCGGCCTCTGTAGCAAAATCCTATGACTTCTCAGGAATCTCCGACATTGTGGACATTGGCGGTGGGAAGGGAACACTCATCTCCGCTATAATGAATATAAATACTGGTATGCATGGAATCTTGTATGATTTGCCCTATGTTATCAATGAAGCTAAAGTTTTAATCGAAAGAGAGGGCTTGTCAGACCGCTGCAAACTGGTAGCAGGAGATATGTTTGAGTCCGTACCGGAAGGCAAAGTCTTTATCCTCAAGAGAGTTCTTCATGACTGGGATGACACTCAATGTATCTCTATATTAAAGAATTGCAGAAGGTCAATCTCCGATAGTGGGAAACTATTGGTTGTTGAGGGTGTTGTCCCGGATGGAAATGCTCCCTCTCCATTAAAAAGCGACGATATCAGAATGATGGTAGTAGCGGGTGGTCTTGAACGAACAAAGGCTGAATTCGCAAGAATATTTAACGCAGCAGGATTCAATTTGACTGAAATATTGCCGACAAAATCAACGTTAAGTATAATTGAGGCAGAACCGATTTAGATTAAAATCCACGGATTACCCGTGATTTTTTTTTGAGTATTTTCTTCCTGCTCTCAGTGCTACAAGGTTCTTATTAACGATATCCGCACCTTTACCGGCAAAAATAGTTTTGATGCCCTCTTCCATTTTTTCAAAGGGAACATCTAAAAAAACGGAAGCCGCACCGGCAATTACGATGTTCATTCCCCGGGGATGTCCTACCTCCCTGGCCACGGCATCCGCATCAAGGGTAACCTGCTGCGGCTGCTGGTTAATCTCAGTTAGGACTTCCCCTATTTCCGGGTAGTCGTGTATATTCACAAAAGGTGTTGTGTTCGCTATAATCCAGCCCTCAGGCGAAAGATATGGAAGATAACGGAGTGCTTCCATCGGTTCCACTGCAATAATCAAATCCGCCCCGCCAAAGGGCACAAGATCCGAAAATATCTCTTTATCCGAAAGCCTGAGATGGGACTGTACATTCCCTCCTCTCTGGGACATACCGTGAACTTCAGCCTGCTTTAGATAAAGACCGGATTCGATTGCCGCATAACTGATAACCGCTGCAATGGCAAGGATGCCCTGTCCCCCTACACCTGCGAGTACAATATCACATTTCATTATTGTCTCCTCAATCCTCAAGCTTTTTTAGCTTTCATTTTTTTTCTCAAAGTTTGTATACATTCCCTGGTGGGAATGATAACAGATACACCTTTATAGTTAAGTTCTTCCTTAATAATTTTTACGAATTGTTCATGGTTCTTCTTGATTGGATTTATAATCCGGACATGCTCTTTCTCAACGCCGAGCCCGAGACAAATACTCTCAAGCCTGTTCTCGGCATGGGACTTCTGACCGCCGGTCATGGCAACGGTGGAATTATCCAGGATGAATACAACAATATTCGATTTTTCGACTATACCATCGAGAAGTCCCG
>JAGLQA010000142.1 GCA_023137075.1 Candidatus Aminicenantota bacterium | reverse complement strand
TATTGAAGCTCCCATATCGACACAACTGTTTATGGATTGAAATGGGGGTAAGGCACCTAAGGTATAGCAACCGATATCGGAGAAGACATGCCCGTCGCCGTAGACATCTTTTATCACTTCATTTATGGCACGATAGGTATCGATATGGGAACAGCCATCACAAAGTTTCGGGGGCCTTGGTGATACAATACCAGGTACTGGCGGGCCGCTGATATCTTCCATGCCGAGCGCTTTCCCGACAAGATTGGGATTAAGCTCTCCGTAGGATGGCAGTTCACCGCTCATCCGTCCTTTTACTTTAACATCTCTATCCAGTATTCCCCGTAAGTACTCTTCGACAAAAGGCATACCTTCTTCAAGAAGAAGTATTTCATCACACTCATTTACCAGCTTATTAATCATTTTCACAGGCACAGGATATTGGCCAAGTTTAATGACAGGATAAGGACATTCGCTCTCCATGTAATTTTCCCTCAGGTAGTTATAGGTAATACCGCAGGCTATAACACCCATTCTTTTACTCTTCCCCTCAATATATGTATTGAAGGGTGAGACTTCCGATTTTTCAAGGAATTTCTTCTGGCTTTCGAGTAGTTTTGCATATTTTCTCCTGGCCAGTGCCGGAAGAAGCACGAACTGCCTCTTATCGTCAGATAGTTTCAGTTTATTCCGGGATAATTTCTCCCTGGTTTCAATACCGGCGCGGCTGTGAGCCAACCGTGTCGTAATCCTTAGAAGTACGGGAACCTTATACTCTTCTGATAATTGATAGCCATAAAAAACCATATCATAGGCTTCCTGCTGGTTGGCGGGTTCAAGGACCGGGATAAGGGCAAATTTTCCTAAGAACCGGGAATCCTGCTCATTCTGGGATGAATGCATGGAGGGATCGTCTGCTACGGTGATAACGAAACCTCCGTTAACACCGGTTATAGCTGAGTTAACAAAGGGGTCCGCTGCGACATTCAGCCCCACATGCTTCATACATGCCATAACTTTCTTTCCGGCATAAGACATGCCCAGGGCAGCTTCCACTGCCGTTTTTTCATTAGCACTCCACTCCCTGTGGATATTCTTCTCCGCTGCCTCGCTTGAACGCTGCACATATTCTGTGATCTCGGTTGACGGTGTACCCGGATACGCATATATACCGGAAATACCGGCATCAATGGCAGCCTGGGCAATAGCTTCGTCTCCTAATAGTAATAATTTATATTTACTCAACACAGCCTCCTTCCTTTACGTTTCCAAATTAATATCACCTGATTTCTAAATAATCTTCAATTTTACTATAAAACGACAAATTAATTCAAGAGGAAGTGCTCATATCCAAACTAATGCAATTTAATTCCTTTGCGATTTTTTATCATGAAAAGTAACGGAAAAAATTAGAATATTACGTTTCTAAAAGTAAAATAAAAGGAAAAAAAGCTAAAATATAGTAAATAACAAAATTACCCGGATAAAACCCGGTAAAATATTTCAATGCTTTTACCCGGAGGCTATTATCTTATCGAAGGCTTCGATCATCTGGGGAATCGTTATATTTAATAATAGTCCTAAGCGGGCTTTTTTAGTATCGATAAGCATTTCCCATATATATTCTCCAAGGGGAATAACAATAACCATTTTGTTATCCTGGAGATCTAAAATAAAATACTTATCTAGCTTCGGGTAATCGCTTTGCTCCAGGGCCTCATCCATGTAAGTGGTGATTTGATTAAAGAGGGCACATGCCACCGGCTGTGAATTATAACCTGCGATAGACTCTCCTTCAGCAACAGTCCATACATCGGTGGATAGAAGAGCGTTACCTAATTCTCTTTCCACGTTATGAATAGCCCTACTCATTGCTTGTATATCCATGTAGCCTCCTTTGCTGCTTAATTATTGTTTTCATCATATCCTCACGGTATATAATTTTCAATATCTATATGAATTTTTTTTTTAATCATTCTTAGTCAGGCTGCAATGGCTTCTTTAAATGAGTCGATTAGTTTAGAAAGAACGACTTTCAATAAAAAACCTAAGGGGGTTTTCTGGGAATCAATCAACATACCCCAGAAATATTCACCAGCCGGAATGGTCACGACAATTTTTTTACCTACCAGGTTAAAAATATAATAATTCCCAAGCTCCGGGAACTCCGAAGTGCTCAAAGCTTCATTTAGATAAACCGTAATCTGGGTAAAGAGCTCTACAACATTTTCTCGTTCTTCGGTACCGGCTAATATCTCCCCTTCCATCGTCCATACCTGGGTAGACAACAGGGCGTCACCCAGATCATTCTTAAGCAATTCTATGAGTTTACCAAATTTTTCTTTCTTTATTTCCGCAGCCGCTTCCTCCGTAATTTCTTCCTCTTTTTCCGCTGCTGTTTCATCCTTTCTATCTTCATCAAGTATTCTGGAAGCTTCAAGTAAAATTTCTGTCAAAGATTTATTAATTTTCTCCGTCCTTTTGTGATTTAAATACTCGATACTTATTTCCCTATCTTCATCTTCTTTTTCGGTGTCTAATAAATATCCCAATGCTTCTTCTACCGAAAGACCGCCGGCTTCGATATCGACAACTCTCCCTTCCCGGAAAAATATTCTCCCGTTTTTATCCTCCATTTTGATGGTCATAACACCTGTTCGCTGCTCCATTTCGAGTACCTGGAGGATCGCAGCGAGACTCATACCGGTTATCGAATCTTTTTGTTCCCTGTTTCTCAGAACCTGTCCGATCGTGCTTTTAAGCATAACCATGTCTAAAGGTTTGCTCAAGTAATCGACGATTCCGAATTCACGGAAATTCACCTCGATGTCCGATACATTGTAGGCAGTCAATATAATAATTGGGAGCCACAACTTTTTATTATGCAGTTCCGTAAGAACCTGCACACCGCTCATAACCGGCATTTTTATATCAAGAAGCACCAGATCAATTTTTTCTTTGTCGATTTTTTCTAGCGCTTCTTTACCGTTATAAGCTTCTAAGATCCTGTAGTTTTTACTCATTTTTGTTATGGTCTCTTTGAGTAACTCGACTATCTTTTTTTCATCATCTACAATTAATATTGTTTGTTTATCCATAGAATTTCACCATATTTAAATTATTTTTTGAAAGCGATAACCATTGCCACCAGTTTTTTTTATTGTTATTTTTTTTCCATGTTATTTGATCCGCATCCTTACTTAAAACTTTTCTTGCTTCACCTGGACTTAACACGATGTCGCATTTAATTGCTGCTTTTTTGTTTTCCTGCATTTTGCTTCTCCATATCAAATTATTCCTGATTCTCCGCTTCATATGTAACTTGTACCATAAGAAAAAAATAATGTCAAGTCCAAAAATGAAATTTTTTTTATAACAAAGTAAAAAATCCTATTCTTCCTGTTTACAAATTTCAGGATATATGGTATAAAATAGATGAAAAAAATTCTTTATATTAGGAGACGTTAAATGGCACAAGAAGGCAACTGGATAAAATGGAAAAACGAGGCCGGTAAAATAAAAAGAATTGGTGACGGTAAAGAAGAGAGAGTTTTTACCATATCTCGCGATTTCATTGAAGAATTTAAAAAAGAGCTAATTAATACGTCAGGCGAATCTACTTTCAGGATGATCATGCGTAAACTGCTCGAAAAATTAGGAACGAGTCCCGATGGGGACACCGACGTATCCTGGGAGGCCTTTGCCAGGTATAACGACGAACAAATTCTTCCTGCCGCTGCGGATGGGTTACCGAAAGAATATAAGGAGTGGGACGGTAAGACCAGGAACCTGGTATTAGCCCCCGACATAGAAATGGTAATGTGGACGGTAAAGTCTTTCCGGTTATTCAAGGATGTGATGGCTGAAGTGATGACTGAAAAAGGCGCGAATGCCATTATTAATAGTACCGGTAAAAAAGCGGGTATGGCCATTGGTGCCCGTTTCGTGAAATATTTTGGCTGGAAAGACCTGCAAAACGCGACCGATACGATTGACGGAATCGCGCAAAACATGAATCCTGCTGCCGGGTGGTCTAAAGGCGGTGCCGTTGTCCAAAAAGATATGATCCTGCTTAAAGCCTGGAACTCCTATGAAGCGGAAGGGAAAAAATCATCTATTCCGGTCTGTACGCTAACCAGCAGCCTTCTTAACGGTATCTGGAATACCTTTGCCGGTATCCTTGCCGGCCAATCGGCAGAATCAAGAGAAGTAAAATGCCAGGCGAAAGGCGATGATTGCTGTGCTTTTGCCATAAAGATTAAAGCTAAAGGTGCCCCACCATTAGACTGGAAGGAATTGGAAGCCGAGTGGCAGGCTTTAGCCGGGTAGGTTTATGAGTGATATTAAATAAATGGGATTTTTTATGACCTTAAAAAAAGAGGATATATAAAATGGAAAAAACAAAAGATTTAAAACCTTCCATTTCAAGCAAATATTTGCAGGGAAAGCTTGAGAAGATTTTATACAAAATAAACAAAGAAGGTGATTTCAAGGCCGCGATTATATCGGATATCGATGGCTTATCCATAGCTTCCGTGGCATCGGAATTCGACGACCAGAAAATTTCCGCTATCTCCGGCATTGTGCAGGAGGTTTCTGATAAAGCAGAAAGATATATCGGTTTTAAAAGAATGGACGAAGTTTCCATGGTCGATGACGATAAATTCAGGTTAGTTTGCCGGGAGTTTGAAGTCGAGGGGTGGCATTTGATCCTGACTGTTATGGTACCCCCCTATAAGACCTATAGAAAACTTACAAATACCGCCCTGAGAGAAATAACAAAAGTATTGAAAGAGATCAAAAAGATATAATATAAATATAATGAAGGTACTATAATGATAAACATTCCGATCAATTTAAATTTTAGGAGGTAAGCAAATGGCCAAAATTGATAAAATCATCGAAGTGTTAAAAGACCTGGAATCATCGACCAAGGATATTGAGGCTTCTGCTGTGGTTTCCGATGATGGATTTATTATTGCATCTATATTACCGCAGGACATAGATGAAGATAGAGTCGGTGCCATGTCCGCCGCCATGCTTGCACTCGGCGAGAGAGCGGTTAGAGAACTTTCACGCGGAGAATTGGAGCAGAC
>JAGLQA010000141.1 GCA_023137075.1 Candidatus Aminicenantota bacterium | reverse complement strand
TAAAGAAAGCAGCAATTCTAATTTTGACTTCTAAGATGTTTATTCTTTCAGGAAAATTTAAAACCATACCCGCATGCGTGTCGGGTTTCCCCTGAGCGGCTATGCGTGGGGGAGAGTTTGTGGAAAATTGGATTCCGACTACAACCTACAAAAACAATAAAAATCAAGATGGATATATTATTAAGAACTTCCAAAATTATAATTGCTGTACCGCCCCGTTATATCTTGAAATATTGCAATAATTCCCTTATAATAAAAGGTGAAAAAAAAACAAATTTATATTGAATCCCTATTGAAAAAAAAGACCGGGGAATCCGCCGGACACCGGCAAAGAGTAGAGAGAGTTGCCGGCCAGGTAAAAACATTCCTGGAAACCGGTAACCGTATTTCCATACAAAAGGCCTCCCTATCCCATATGGTTAACAGCCTGGGCAAGCGAAAAAATGAAGCAGCTAAAATAAATATAAGGGATTTTGTAAACATCTTATCGATCGATCCCGAAAGAAGAATCTGTATTGCCGAATCGGGAGTAACGTTCTCAAAATTGGTGCGGGAAACCTTAAAATATAACCTGGTTCCCAAATGTGTGCCGGAAATAAAAAGCATTACCCTTGGCGGTACGGTTTCAGGATGCTCGGTAGAGTCTATGTCCTTTAAACACGGGGGATTTTATGACTCCTGTCTTGAATTTGAGATTGTTACCGGTAGGGGAGATATTTTGACCTGCAGCCGCGGAGAGGATACCTTCGAGATGCTCCACGCCTCTTTCGGTACATTGGGAATTATAACGACCATTGCTTTCGAATTAGTCCCGGCAAAACCATACGTACACCTGGATTTCCACAAATATGATTCGCTGGCCGGTTTTCAAGACGCCATGGTGGACCACTTTACCGGCCAGGACATTGATTTCATGGATGGAATCGTCCATTCGCCCGCCCAATTCGTTTTATGTACCGGGAGCTTTGTGGATAACGCCCCCTATACCGGCACTTCTTATTGGACCCCCTATTACAAAAGTACTCTAAAGAGGAGGCAAGATTATTTACGCACCTATGACTACTTTTTCCGTTACGATCGCGACGGGTTCTGGGTTTCCGGAAAGTATGGGATGGAAAACAAACTCTTGCGGCTTTTGCTCGGGCCCTTTGTATTGGGTTTTGACAACATGTTGAATTTAGCGGAAATTCTTTTCTTCCTGACGAATCGTACCGGTAAACCTTATGTGATTGTGGATGTTCTTATCCCTTTTACAAAATCCCGCGACTTTTATGAATGGTATGAAAAAGAGTTCAACTATTTTCCCCTGTGGGTAGTTCCCTATCGTCATGATCCGTATTACAAATGGGTGAATCCCGGTTTTTTTCGCGGCCTTACGGACAATTTATTCATCGATTTTGCCATTTACGCTTTTAAGCAGCCCAGAGACGGACGCAACTATTACCGGTTATTAGAAGAAAAAGTAAAGGAACTCCAGGGAGTAAAGATATTGATCTCCCACAATTTTTACCAGGAAGAAGAATTCTGGGAAATTCATAATAAAGCCCTTTATGATAAAGTCAAGTCACAAATTGATCCGCACAACCTATTCCGGAACCTTTATACGAAGCTTTGTTAAAAAATCAAGCGGCAGCCGAATTAATAGCGCCTGACTCTTGACAGAAGGGGGATAAAGCTATAAAATGCCTCTTTAAGGAGAATAACTATGTTTGGAAGTCTTGGACTTTGGGAAATACTTTTGATTGTAGCTGTGATTGCACTGCTGTTCGGCGGGAAAAAATTGCCCCAATTGGGAAAAGGCCTTGGCGAAGGAATCACAAATTTTAAGAACGCCTTGTTAGGCGATAAGAAAAATAAAAAGGACGAACAGGAAAAAACAGATTCGGATAATGAGAAGGGTAATTGAAGAGTTAGTAGAGAAGCGGAAAAGGCAGCAAGAAAAGCTAAAAAAAAACATCTCTGAACTGGCAAATTTTATAGGAAACAGGTTTTTTTTTAAGAAACGAAAAGGTAAAATCAAGCGGAAATTTTTAGAGTTTAATGAGGCTCTAAACGAATTGCTGACCGCCCAGGACAGGGAGTGGGACGCATACAACAATAACCATTCCACTACCGTATTCAAATCCTTAGAATGGAAGATTGAAAAACTACAGGCCGAATACTCGAACGTAAAAACCCTGTTAATCAATTTTATAACCCTTGAAGCCTCGCTGCAAAAGTTGATCGATTCCATCGAGCGGAAAAACCTTGATAAGGAAGCTGCATTAAAGGAATTAAAGGAGATTAAAGATCAACTATCGGTTTACCAGTATTCCGATTTTGAGCAGCGGTTCAGGGGTGACGAGCAAGAGGTAAAAGAAAAGTTAAGGCGATATATACCGATTTTTTCAGAGGCGGATGATATATTGGATATCGGCTGCGGCAGGGGAGAATTCATCGAATTGCTATTGCAGGAAGGTAAAAGGGCCGTGGGCATCGATATTTCCGAATCGATGCTGAAGAGGGCGGAAGAAAAGGGCATCAAAGGCAAAAAGTTCGCTGCCTTAGAATACTTGCGGCACCAGGAAAACAATTCTATCGGGGGAATTTTTTCCGCCCAGGTGATTGAACATCTCGCGCCCGAATATTTACGCGATGTAGTCAGAGAGTCCTTCCGCACACTGAAACAGGATGGCCCTATCGTATTGGAGACGATAAACCCTCTCTCTCTTTTTGCCCTGAGTAATATCTATTTTCTCGATGTCAGCCACCGGAAACCGCTGCATCCCGAGTACATGAGATACCTGCTTGAAAGCTCAGGGTTTTCCGATGTCAAAATCATCTACTCCGGGGAATTGAACGAAGAAAAATTGGTGGAGATCGCCCCGAATAACCCTACAGCCAGGGAATTTAACATCAATGTCGATAAATTGAACAAAATACTTTTTTCATCACCTGTTTATGCGGTCAGCGGTAAAAAAATCCACGGCGCGCCCGGATTCTTATCGGATTAGGGAAAACAGCATAGATTTGATAATATAAAGGGATTCATGTTATAATAAATTCTCAATTAAATCCCATGACGTAATGTCTTAATTCCAGGAGGAAAATACGATGTCTATGAAGAAATTTTTGTTCTATTGTATAGTACTCGTTGTTATGGCCGTACTTTTTGCTTGTTCCTCTGAAAAAAAGGAACCGGCCGATTTAGTTTTAATGAACGGTAAAATCGTGACCGTGGATGAAGCCAACCCGGTGGCACAGGCCCTGGCTATTAAGGGAGATGAAATCCTGGCTGTCGGCAGCGACAAAGAGATCAAACCTCATATCTCGGATGCCACTAAAGTGATTGACCTCGACGGCAAACTGGCAATTCCCGGTTTTATCGATTCCCATGGCCATTTCCTCAGCTTAGGGTACGCTAAGATGCGATTGGACCTGACGAAGGTCAATAATTTTGAGGAAATCACGGCAATGGTCAAAGAGGCCGTACAAAAAGCAAAACCCGGAGAATGGATTTTAGGGCGGGGCTGGCACCAGGAAAAATGGGATAAAGCACCCGATCCGAATATTGACGGGCTGCCGCTTCATCACGCCTTAAGCAGCGTGTCCCCGGGTAATCCCGTTTTACTTAGCCATGCCAGCGGCCATTCCTGTATGGCCAACGCGAAAGCCATGGAACTGGCCGGGATAACGAGTAAAACCCCGGACCCCGGGGGCGGTGAAATCGTTA
>JAGLQA010000140.1 GCA_023137075.1 Candidatus Aminicenantota bacterium | reverse complement strand
TACTGCGGTCACAAAGGGATGAATACCAGTCGCAGCGCACATCCGAAGAGATCAAGGCCGAAGAGTTAAAAGCCCTGGACCTGGCAGTTGCAGAATGCCTGTCTAAAGGTGTAACCTCTTTTCACGATGCCGGTGTTTCCTTCGAGATAATCGATATGTATAAACAATTAGTACAGGAAAAGAAGTTGAAAATCCGCATCAATGCCATGGTTAACGCAAGTAACGAGCGAATGAAGCAGGATCTCGATAAATACCGGGTTATCGGCATGGGAGAGCGCCACCTGACGGTTCGTTGTATCAAGCGGCTCATCGACGGCGCCCTGGGTTCTCACGGCGCCTGGTTCCTGGAACCCTACAACAGCCTTCCCACCAGCGTGGGTTTGAACACGGAGCCGGTAGAGGCGATGAAAGAAACCGCCGCCCTTGCCATGGAGAAAGGATTCCAGCTTGCCACCCATGCCATCGGCGACCGGGCCAACCGGGAAACCCTGAATATTTACGAAGAAGCCTTTAAAGGGCATCCTGAAAAAAAAGATTTGCGCTGGCGGATCGAACACTCCCAGCACCTCCATCCCGACGATATCCCCCGCTTCGGCAAATTGGGAATCATTGCTTCCATGCAGGGGATTCACTGCACATCCGACGGCCCCTGGGTCATTAAGCGCCTGGGAACAAAACGTGCAAAAGAGGGCGCCTATGTCTGGCAAAAACTGATGAAATCAGGCGCGCTCATTTGCAACGGTACCGATGTGCCGGTGGAAGACGTAGACCCGGTTGCCTGTTTTTATGCTTCGGTATCCCGTAAATTAAAAGACGGCAGCTATTTTTATGCGAAGCAGAAAATGACCCGGGAAGAAGCGCTGCGTTCCTATACCCTGAACGGGGCGTATGCCTCCTTTGAAGAGGATATCAAAGGTTCCCTGACCCCGGGAAAACTGGCCGATATAACGGTGCTATCGCAGGATATTATGACCGTTCCCGAAGATGAAATTTTGAACACGAAGGTTCTTTATACCATCGTGGGAGGTCAAATCTTGTACGAAGCGAAAAAATAATTTTTTCCCGGGAATTTTCAAACAAAATGAATTTTAACTCTGTAATCGTCAGGTACGGTGAAATCGCGCTTAAAGGTAAAAACAGGCGCACTTTTGAGCAAAAATTGTTATCCGATATAGATCGTTTTCTACGAGCCCGGCATATCGATTTCTCAAAAATATCACTGCGGATGGGCCGGATTTACATCAAAGGTATCGAGACGCTGCCCCCTTTAGAAAAAGTCTTCGGTATCTATTCCTACAGCCCGGCTTTAGAAATCGAAAAGGATTATGAAACCCTGAAGAAAAAAGTTGTTGAATTTTTTTCCCTGTTTGAGGGAGCAGCGTCCTTCCGGGTGTCCTGCCAGAGAATCGACAAAAATTTTCCTTATAATTCTATGGTGGTAGAACGATCGCTGGGTGAAATAATTTTCGAGGAAACCAAAACACCGGTTAATCTGAAGGAACCGGCAGTCAATTTCCAGGTTGAGATCGGGGAAGACAGCATCTATATCTTCACCGGAAAAGTCAAGGGCTTTGCCGGGCTGCCTTACGGCACAGCGGGAAAATTGGTTTCATTGATTTCCGCGGGCATCGATTCCCCGGTGGCCACGTTTTTAATGATGAAGCGGGGAGTCGAACCGATCCTGGTCCACTTCAAAATAAGCGAGAGCGATGCCCGGAAGGTGAGAAAGTTGAAAAGGATCCTGGAAGATTATTCCGCCGGCCGGGAGATCAAGCTTTATGAAATTCCCCGGGACGATATATTCAAAGGAAATTTCGCTACTCTTTACAATAACCGGAAAATCCACCCCTATATTTGTGTTATATGCAAATATTTAATGCACACGAAAGCCGCGGAAATAGCACGGACGGAAAAGGCCCTGGGGTTTATTACCGGCGATAACCTGGCCCAGGTGGCTTCTCAGACCCTGAAAAATCTTTTTGCCTACCGGACGGTATCGGGTCTGCCTGTTTACAGCCCATTGATCAGTTTCGAGAAAGAGGAGACCATAAAGATTGCGAAAAAGATCGGCACCTACGAGATTTCCATCACAAAATCAACGGGATGCATACCGCCCAAAAATCCCAAAACGGGCGTTAAGATTGAGAATTTTCAAAACATATTGGAAGAAACCGGGTTGGCCTGATCTTTTCTTCTTTTTCTAAAAAAAGTAATTTCAATAAGCAAAAAATTGTTGTATAATATTATTTACTTATCCAGGAGGCACCATAAATGCATCTCAAAGGAGTTAAAAAGATATTTTCAACCTTATTGGTATTGGCGGTTCTTTCGTTCTTTTTTTCTCTCCCGGTTCGAGCGGCGGCCCAAAAGGTCGAGCTTAAAGAGATCGCAAAGTTTATTAAAAAGAAACGGGTCAACGCCGCTTATGCCATTGGCGGTGGCAACATCCTGGAATTAAGCAAACTGAATTCAAATTTAAGCGAGCGCGGATTCCCTGAAGTATCGACTACTTACCTTTCTTACGGTGTGGGCGGGCATTTTATCAATAATAAATTGGTGTTTGGGGTCGAATTGTTAAGATTATGGGAACGAACCACTACGGCTCAAACCGAATACAATTTATCGGTTTCCGTAAAATTTATTCTTTTAAATTTCGGGCATCTTATCTACCAGAAAAAAGGATTGATGTTGTACCCTTTTTTAGGAGCAGGTTACGCCAGGCTTAAAATGCTGACAGCTCAAAATAATATCGATTCCTTTAACGATATTTCCCACTTGCAGAAAAGCAGTGAGTCGGTATTTTCAAACATGATATTCAACCTCGGTTTTGCCACCGATTATTTCCTGAAATACAATCACAGACAAAAAGGACACAACAATCTTATTATCGGTTTCCGTATCGGCATTAATTTTATCCCCTTTAACAGCACCTGGAAAGTCAATCGTATCCCGGTCCCCGATGGCCCTCAAACCGGGATTAACGGCCCCTATTTTCGTATTATCATCGGTTTGGGCGGCTGGGCCGAGCGGCTGATACGAAAGGCTATCCGTTAATCACCTTTTTATTTAAAATTACTGTTTTCCACCACATCATGCAAATAATCGATTCGTTCTTTATAGCGCGGTACCTTTTTTCCTTCAAAACCGGTATTCAGCCATATTTCAAGGATTTTAAGCGCTCTTTCCACGGAAAGAACCCTGGCACCCATATTCAATACATTGGCATCGTTGTGCTTCCTGGACATTTCCGCCGTATATTCATCGTGGCACAGCGCTGCCCTGACATTCTTGAATTTATTGGATACCATGGACATCCCTAAGCCCGTACCACAGACGATAATACCCCTGGAATTTACCGGGTCTTGCGAAACTCTCCCGGCTGCCCCGGCGCCATATTCGGCCCAATTTACCGCTTCAGGGGAGTGGCAGCCCATGTCTTCAATATCAAATTTTTTTTCGAGAAGATAGATTTTAATCGCTTCCTTTAACTCGAAGGCGGCGTGATCGCCGGCAATATAAATTTTCATACTAATGTTACCTCACAGGTGGAGATGGATTAAATTATATTGTATTGAATTTCACAAGAAAGTCAATCTATATTAAATTGTTTCAGCAATTCTAATTTTCCACCTTAATTCATGGAAAATTGGATTCCGACTACAGCAGGCAAAAATAATAAAAATCAAGATGAATATATTATTAAAAACTTCCAAAATTAGAATTGCTGAATTAGGCTTTCTTTAATTGAAATATCTATTCCCCTGTGATATAATTTTCGTCAGGTTGAATTTAAGTAAGAGGTAAGAAATCCTGCTTTACAATCTATTTTGAGATTGTTATCTATTATGATTAGAAACAATACGATATTCAAAGAAATAATTTATTAAACCAGGAGGTCAGAATGGCGATTAGGTTAGACGACTCACGCCTGACAATTGAGAAGATAGTGCAAATTGCCAGGCATAACGAAAAAGTGGAACTTCCCCCCGAGGCGGTAGAACGAATAAAAAAATGCCGCGCTATGCTGGAAAAAAAAATCCAGGCCCGGGAAATCATGTATGGTGTCAATACGGGAATCGGTGAATTTTCCGAAGTGGTGTTTACAGATGACAAGATCGAAGATTTTCAAAGATATTTGATCTATAATCACGCGGCAGGGATAGGAGATCCCGCCCCGATTGAATATGTCCGGGGTGCAATGGCCGGCAGGATCAATGTGCTTGCCAAAGGACATTCCGGCTGTCGCCCGGAGATTGCCCTTACCCTGGTCGAAATGTTGAACAAAGGTGTCATTCCCTATGTCTGCCAGAAAGGTTCCGTCGGCGCCTGCGGCGACCTGGCCCCAATGTCCCAGATAGCCTTATTACTGCTGGGTGAAGGCCAGGCTTATTACCAGGGAGAGTTACTCGAAGGTAAAGAAGCGATGGATAAAGCCGGTATACCCATCCCCGGCTTAAAAGCGAGAGACGGTCTGGCCACCATTAACGGCTCCAATCTGCTCACAGCCATGAG
>JAGLQA010000014.1 GCA_023137075.1 Candidatus Aminicenantota bacterium | reverse complement strand
CTTATAATCGGTATATTTGGAATCAAACATACAAAAGCCATCGTGGTGCTTGGTGGTAAAAACAACATATTTCATGCCGGCATTTTTAGCTGCACTTGCCCATTTTTCCGGGTTGAATTTAACCGGGTTGAATGTATTTATTAACTCTTCATATTCTTTTTTGTAGGCAAAATAGTTCTCGGGATTCGAGCCGGCTGTTCGCCGACACCACCCATACTCTTCCGGGCAAAGTGACCATGATTCTACAATTCCCCACTGACTATAGGCACCCCAGTGCATGAGTAATCCGAATTTGATGTCTTGCCATTGGCTTATCTTTTCAATAACAGCAGGATTCGTTTCCGGAACATACCGTTCGTCTTCGTAAACCGCTTGTGAAAACCTCATGATGCTAAATCCAAGTAATAGGAGTGCTATCAGAGAAATTTTTTGTTTCATGTTTTGTTCCCTTTTATATTTTAGTATTTTACCTTTTTTTTAGAAGTTTATCTATATCAATAATCTCCCCTTTACTGGTTAAAAAAAGTTCCGATCTCTTTTGATATTTCAATTTACATTCGTTTCCAAGTTTTGAAAGTATTTTTGCCCAAACCAATTCTCCTTTCTCCCATTTGATATCCACCTCAAAACCACCTCTGGCACATAAGCCTTTTACTTTCCCATCCGGCCATGCTGTAGGTAGAGCCGGGAGCAATTGAATTTTTCCTCCCTGGCTTTGGATAAGCATTTCAGCGACACCTGCCGTTCCACCAAAATTTCCATCAATCTGAAAAGGGGGATGATTATCAAATAGATTTTCCAATGTAGATTTTCGTAGAAGAGCCATTAAATTTTCATAGGCTTTCTCTCCATCCTGCAGCCTGGCATAAAAATTAATGATCCAGGCTCTGCTCCATCCCGTATGCCCGCCACCATATTTTAACCTCTTGATTAAAGTTCTTTTGGCTGCTTCATACAATTTTGGAGTTTCAGGTGAAATCTGGTCAAGCGGATATAAACCGAGTAAATGGGACATATGCCTGTGGCCGGGATCAAGCTCCTTATAGTCTTTTATCCACTCCATTATCGTATTGTCTTTTCCCACCTTAACAGGAGGAATTCCGGCAAGGATCTGTATCCATTTTTCTCTCAGATCTTTATCAACATTTAATATTTCACTTGCTTTAATACAATTGTTAATGTGAGCCATAAGGGTTTGATTATCAATTGTGGCGGCATAGGTTAATTGGCAGGGATAATCTTTCCCATCCAGAGTATAAGCATTTTCCGGAGACATGGTGGGAGTGGTAACCAGGTAACCATCCTTTTCAACCAGGAAATCACCGACAAATTCCATGGCCTCTTTCATAATAGGATAAGCCCTATTTTTCAGGTAATCCTTATCCTCTGTAAATTCATAATGTCTCCACAAAGGAAATGTCATCCAGACACCGCTTAACGGAGACATCCCCCACCTCATATCCGCACGGGGAGAGGTCTTTCCAAAGATATCCGTACAATGGTGCATCGTCCAGCCCCTGCAATTGTACATCGTTTTAGCGGTTACTCT
>JAGLQA010000139.1 GCA_023137075.1 Candidatus Aminicenantota bacterium | reverse complement strand
CTGAAAGCCAATATGAAACCTTATACTCCCCTGCTTCACGAGATAAGGGGATTTAAGGGAGCAATAAGAACGGCAAAGGCCATCCGGAAGTGTATCGCCGATGGCGACTTAGCTGAAGGCCGTTTGAAATGTAAAGTACAGGATGCCTATTCGATGCGCTCTACTCCCCAGGTTGTCGGGGCCGCTCATGATGCGCTGGCTTACGCCCGTTCCCAGGTGGAGATCGAGTTGAACGGCGTCGGAGACAACCCGATTTTCTTCCCGGAGAAAAACCTGCAGTTGTCGGGAGCGAACTTCCAGGGTTCGCCGGTTTCACTGCCCATGGATATGGCCGGTATTGCCGTTACCATGGTGAGTGTCATGTCGGAGAGAAGGATGAACCGCTTAAATCATCCTGCCTTAAACGTGGGATTGCCCGCGTTTTTAACCAAAGGGGCCGGGATGATGTCCGGTCTGATGCTGAGCCAGTATACTGCGGATATGCAGATTGTTGAGCAGCGCATCCTTTCTATGCCGGCCTCCATACAATCGATCCCGGCAGCCGCCGACCAGGAAGATTTTGTCTCCATGGGCATGAACACCGCCATTAAAAACTTCCAGATATTGGATAACGCCTATGGTATTCTGGGTATCGAGTTTATGGCCGCTGCCCAGGCTTTAGATTTCCGGGATTTCAAATTCGGGGTAGGGGTTACAAAGGCGAAAGAGGTGATACGGAAATATGTCGATTTCCTCGACATCGACCGTCCTCTTTATCCCGATCACACGAAAATGAAAGAGCTGGTGAAATCCTGTGAGATCCTGGAAGAGGTAGAAAAAGTAGCGGGAACTCTATCAATATAATTTGCCGATACTGCCCTCGTAGATCAGGTAATTGGCTGCCCAACCGATGTCATGACAGCCGTAGGCGATCCACATATAGCCGTTTTCACCCCAGCTTGTGCCCCAGGAATTTTTTATCCTCCAGGCGCCTTTCAAGTCATCCCAACCGCAGATCGTAACAAAATGGTTGATGTTTCCTTCGGTAGTGGCATTAAAAACGCCCCCGGTATAGTACTGGAAATAGGTATCCACATACACTAAGCAGGCGACGGAACCGTAATCTACTATGGCATTTTTAATCGATTGAGTAGATGCCACGCTGTAGCCGTTCCGGCAGAAGCGCCAGGAACTTGCCTGGTAAGAAATGACTGCGTCATCGCAGGACGTTCCCGGGGGGAAATCCGCGGCCAGTACAGCGCCGTCACGGAAGAAGATGTCGCTGGCGAACCAGCCGTCGCTGCAGTCCCAGCCATAGGGATTGCACTCTAATAACCAGCCTTCCGATAAGCGGACCGTCACATTGTCTTTTAGTAGAATGAGACTTTCAAACATGGCATTGCTTGCAAAAGGCCAGGCGCTGCAGGTACCCTGGTTGACTACCGGGGTGCTGATGCAGGAATAGACGCGGGGAAGTTTGACATTTGAGATTTGTTCGCCGTAGGTTTCGGCGGCCGGCAGTTTGATTTTGCTTAAATCCGCCTGGTAAATTTTGTGCAGGTTGGCATGGCCCACGCCGGGATCGATTCCCACTTCGAAGGTCCAGCCCTTTGCGGCGATTTCTGTTTTCATCTGTTCCAGGTCCATTTCGTTCAGCGTCCTTATTGCTGCAATATCTGTTTCTTGATTGTTCCCTGCTAACAGCGGCAGCAGGAAAACAAGGGACGCCACAACCAATGCCGAAA
>JAGLQA010000138.1 GCA_023137075.1 Candidatus Aminicenantota bacterium | reverse complement strand
TGATGTTTTTTTCGGTATCGATACCACGGCAACATATAACAGTGATTTTCACCGGTCAAGTTTAATGAACCTTTCTCACGGTTTCGCGATTCCGCTCCTGGAAGCTGAAATCGTGGAGGCTTTAACTATTAAATGAAGAACACAAATCCGGTGGTAACGATTATTGGCGGCGGCCCCGCGGGTATCGCGGCTGCCATCCAGCTTAAAAGATACAATATCGATGCGATTCTATTTGAAGGAGAAGAATTGGGCGGACTGCTGAAGAACGCCTATATTGTAGAGAATTATCCCGGGTTCCCTGGCGGTATCCCCGGCGGAGAACTGGTAAAACGTTTTAAAACCCATTTAGAAACTTATAGGGTGAATGTTAAATATGAGTGGGTGAAGCAATTGGAATTTGTGCAAACAGGCAAAAAGGAAAAATTCCGGTTAACGACCTGCACTTCTACTTATTATGCGGATGTGGTTGTAGCTGCCAGCGGCACCGGGCCAAAAAAACCGGCGCTTCTCGAAGCGCTCTCGCCCGCTTTCCGGAAGAATATTTTTTATGAGGTATACCCGGTAAAACATGTGAAAGGGAAACGGGTGGTTATTATCGGCGGCGGAGACGCGGCTTTCGACTATGCCCTGCATTTATCCGGGCGCAATGAGATCGTTATCTTAAATAGAAAGAGTCGTATTAAGGCCCTGCCCCTGCTGGTTGACCGGGCAAAAAAAAACGAGGGCATTCAATATTTCGACAATTGCCGGGTTTTAAATATCGAGAGCGGAAACGAGAAGAGACTACTTGTCACCTACGTGAAAGAGAAAAGTGATAAAAAGATTGAATCGGATTATGTGCTGTGCGCCATTGGCAGGGAACCGCAAGTGGATTTTTTTACGGAGAGTATAATGGAGATCAAGGAAGAATTACTAAACCGGGGCAGGATTTATTTTGCCGGTGACGTGAAGAATGGAAATTACCGTCAGGCAGCAATAGCAGTCGGAAATGGCATGGAATCCGCCATGAAAATTTACAAACGTGTTGGAGAAATAAAGTGAGAGTACTTGCTAAAACCGGGAAAAAGGATATCGCCTCTTTATATTTAGCAGAAATGAGGCCGGGTAAGTTTGTGGAATTTGTGGAGTCGCTTCAACCGCCGCTTCCCAAAAAGAAAAAATGGGTGTTAATCGTGTCGACGCTTTTCGGCTGCCCGGTGGGATGCGCTATCTGCGATGCCGGCGGCTGGTATGAAGGCCCTTTGACAGCGGATGAAATTTTTTCACAGATCGATTATCTCATTTCTTCGAGTTTCCCGGAAAGGGTAGTGTCGGTCGAAAAATTTAAAATTCAATTTGCCAGGATGGGAGAACCTGCTTTGAATCCCGCGGTGCTGGAAGTATTGAAGGAATTCCCGCACAGGTATAACGCCCCCGGTTTTATGCCCAGCGTGTCAACCATTGCTCCCCACGGAAGCGAATTTTTTTTTAATGAGCTGCTCGAGATAAAAAGAGAGAATTATTCAGGAGGGAATTTTCAACTGCAATTTTCGATTCATTCTACGGACCCACGAGTAAGAGATAAGCTCATCCCGGTTAAGAAGTGGGATTTTTCAAAGATAGCATGTTATGGGACTAAATTCTACCGCAGCGGGGATAGAAAGATTACCTTAAACTTCGCGTTGTCCGATGATTCTTCGGTTTCTCCCGATGTTTTAAGCCGGTATTTTGATCCCGGGGTTTTCCTGGTAAAAATAACTCCGGTTAATCCCACCATCAATGCCCAGAAAAACAGGATCGGCAGCATTATATCCGGTGACACGCCGGGAAATGATCCGGAACTTGTTAAATCCCTGCGTGCTAAAGGATATGAAGTGTTGATCAGTATCGGTGAGCCGGAAGAGAATAAAATCGGCAGCAATTGCGGGCAGTATGTCCGGAAATTTCTAACCGGCGATTATAAGATGACGGCGGAATCTTACCGATACAAAATGGAGCCGGTACACCTAATTGATTGACCCTGAATAAGGAATTATATTTTTTTTGATAAAATTCTACTATCGTTTATTTAAAAACCTTTGTCCTTTACCGGTGAACCCGGTTTGCCGGGACTATTTAGCCACTCTATCTTTGAGAGTTTTTCCTGCTTTAAATGCCGGGTAATTTTTTGCGGGAATCGTGATAGCTTCCTTTGTTTTCGGGTTAATCCCGGTTCTTTCTTTTCTGTGTACTGTTTTAAAAGTGCCGAAACCGGGGAGGCTCACTTTTCCTCCGGCATCTAATTCAACTGCAATTATTCCTTTACCGGGGACTGCGTCAAAGATGGCATTTACCGACAGCCCGGCGTCTTTCACAGAGAGCCCCGTTTTTTTCGCTAATTTTTGAATTAATTCTGTTTTATTCACTTTGTATTACCTCCGTAGTGTTAAATTGTGTACCAACCCATCTTGTTTATATTTTTTCATCTTATATATTATACAGAAAAAAAAAGAAAAATCAATAACTTTCCAAGGTTTTTTTAAGTTTTTTTCTGCCTCAAGATGTTTTATTCAACTGCCAGGGATGATTCTCCTAACGACCGGCCAACATGGCTTTTATATCTTCGGCCGCGCTGCCGATGGGTTTTATGTCAAATTTCTCAACCAACACTTTGACGACATTGGGGGATAAAAAGGCGGGCAGGGTAGGACCCAACCGTATCCCCTTAATTCCCAGGTGCAGCAGGGCCAGGAGAACGGTTACCGCTTTTTGTTCATACCAACCGATATCGAAAGATATGGGAAGGTCATTGATATCCGAGAGTTCAAAAACTTCTTTGAGCTTTAACGCGATTAGGACTAATGAGTAGGAATCATTGCACTGCCCTGCGTCCAGGACCCGGGGGATGCCGTCGATATCACCGAGATTTAATTTGTTATAACGGTATTTGGCGCAGCCGGCAGTTAAAATCACCGTATCTTCGGGAAGATTTTCGGCCACATCGGTAAAATAACTCCTGGATTTCATACGTCCGTCACAACCGGCCATGACGATAAAACGTTTGATAGCCCCGGATTTCACGGCAGCAACCACTTTTCCGGACAGGGCCATAACCTGGTTATGGGCAAATCCTCCGACGATTGTGCCGGTTTCCAGTTCTTCGGGGGGAGCACAGGTTTTGGCCAGGTTTATGAGGGCGGAAAAATCTTTCTGCTTACCCTTTTCCCGGTCGGCAATGTGTGGAACACCGGGGTAACCGGTCAGGCCGGAGGTAAAAATTCTGTCTTTATACGAATCTTTAACCGGGGTGATGCAGTTGGTGGTCATAAGTATGGGGCCGTTAAAGCCGGCAAATTCTTTTTGCTGCTGCCACCAGGCATTACCGTAATTGCCGATAAAATGGTTATATTTTTTGAAGGCGGGGTAACAATTGGCAGGCAGCATCTCGCCGTGGGTATACACATCTACGCCGGTGCCGTCGGTCTGCTCCAGGAGTTCCGCCATATCTTTTAAATCGTGGCCCGAAATCAATATGCCGGGATTTTTCGCCACACCGATATTGACTTCCGTGATTTCCGGGTGGCCATAAGCGGACGTATTGGCTTCATCGAGTAGGGCCATAGTCGTTACCGCCACCTCTCCGGCTTTTAAGATCAGGGCCACCATGTCGTCAACCGGTAATTCTTGAGTGGTTGAGGCCAGGGCCTGTACCAGGAAACCGTAGATTGTTTCATCCTCTTTTCCTAAAATCAGGGCGTGTTCGGCGTAGGCGGCTATTCCTTTAATACCGTAGATCAGTAATTCACGCAGGGAACGGACATCTTCGTTTTCTTCCGTAAGTACGCCCACCTGCGTGCTTTTTTCGTAAAATTCGTTGACATCCGAACTGAACCAGGTGACCGCATCGTGTAAATTATTTGGTATTTGCTCCCGGTTTTTCTTAAGCTCATCCCTGAGTTTCAGCCCTTCCCGGATCAATTCTATTATACGTTGTTCGTCGAAATTAGCGTTGGTAATAGTAGCAAAAAGGGCCCTAACCAGAAAACGGCCCACCCGGGAGTAGTTTTCTTTTTCAGTAGAAAGTGAAATACCTTTTAACGTGTAGATCAGTAGATCCTGGAGATTGGCGGTTTCGGCTTTTTTTCCGCACACACCGATCCGGGTACAGCCGCTGTTACCCGCTGTTTCCTGGCATTGATAACAAAACATATTCATAATTTCCTCCTTTAAATGCCTTGTAGATTATATTATATCTTAAACGACATTATAATCCAAAAATAAAAATAAAACAGTAACATATGTTACCACATGGAATAGGATTGACAAAACAGCGCCCCCGATTTTATGGTCTCAGTAGTTTATTAATAAGAAGTTTCATCCCTTTGTCATCAAATCCTTTAGCCCCCACAGTTATAACAACCTGTAGGGGCAAAGGTGAAATTCAAATCTTATTCAGGGTAAAAACCCTTCACTCTTACTTAGACTCATAACCATAAATGTGAACGGCCTTTTTGGTTACGGTATCCCAGGTTACGCGAACTTTGTCACAATTTAGAATAGGTATTAATGAGGTAAGAGACGTGTTGTCGATTCTCTTGGAACACAGAAAACCCGTTGAACTATAAAATTGAATGCTGTTCGGATAGAAGACGTTGTCTGAAAAACCGAAATCAATCAGTAAATAATGATCAATCCACGCGCCCTGGGTTGCTGCTTTTGAGATACGTTTTATTTCGGCTTTTATCTCATTATCAATTTCCTGGAGCACCTGTTTGCCGATTTTTTTTCAAACTCTAAATTGTTTTCTTTTACTTTTTTTTCCATTTTTGATTCCTCCTTTTTAGAATCATTTTTAAATTTTTTTAATGTAAAACCTGACTTTATATCGTCCTGCGCAAGACCTTCGATCATTCCAGGTTCAACCTCTCAATGATCTGTCCCTATTTTATGAAAACTACGAGACGGAAGATATAAAAATCGTACTAAAAATTATAAAAATCGTACTTTTCAATCGTGTCGATTGCCGGATGAAGTTTCGTGTGAGTAGAAAGTAGCCCAGGGTGCCGGTTATTCCGGTAACGAATGCTTTCGCAACATCTTTTTTTTGCAAGGCCGGGTAGTTTT
>JAGLQA010000137.1 GCA_023137075.1 Candidatus Aminicenantota bacterium | reverse complement strand
CCGATGGGCAAAAGTTTTTTATTACCGTTCATGGGTTAATTATAGTAAAAAAAGGTTTTTTTCGCAACAGCGGGGCGGGGTGGGTTAGATCGCAATTAGAAAGGAGGCCTTAGAACCGTAGAGACGCAAAATCTTGCGTCTCCAAATGAGACAGCTTAGCTATTACCTTCTTCATCTTTATTAGCGGGTACTTGACGGGAATGATGAAACAATATAAAATAGGGCCATGGAACTGGTAGAATTGAAAAGTGAATTTGAAAATTTAAAAAAGAAAGCCTCCGTTCTCAGGGGGTATCTTTGACTTAGAAAAAAAATCACAGGAACGCGAAGAGATAGAAAAAAAACTGACCGATGAGGCAATATGGAAAAATCCCAAACAAGCGGCAAAACTCTTGAAAAAGAAAAAAATACTGGAAGATTTCCTAAAAGTCGATCAACGGATGCAGCGAGACATCGAAGAGATTGAAACCTATTTCGACTTAATAGAGGAAGATCCCGGTTTGCTTGAAGAGGCGGAAGCGGAAATCAACAAATTCTCCGCATTTATAGAAGAGGTCGAAATAAAAAACTACCTGAGCGGGGAGAATGACGCGAATAACGCCTTCTTAAATATCCACCCCGGCGCAGGCGGCACGGAGAGCCAGGATTGGGCGGAGATGCTGCTGCGCATGTACCTGCGTTTCGGAGAATTAAAAGATTTCAAAATGGAAATAATCGAACTTCTGGCTGGTGAAGAGGCCGGTATAAAAAGTGTCACGGTAAAGCTTAAAGGAGAGTATGCTTATGGCTATTTAAAAGAGGAGATCGGTGTTCATCGGTTGGTGCGCATTTCTCCCTTTGACGCCAACAAGCGCCGGCATACATCTTTTGCGGCCGTATTCGTCTATCCCGAAGTGGATGATTCCATAGAGATAGAGATCGACCCGTCAGACTTGCGGATCGATACCTACCGGGCTTCGGGGAAAGGGGGGCAGCATGTTAATACTACCGATTCGGCGGTGCGCATCACCCACATTCCGACCAATACGGTTGTCCAGTGCCAGAATGAACGGTCCCAGCATCAGAATAAAGAGAATGCCATGCGGATGCTGAAATCCAGGCTCTATGACCGGATGATGAGAGAAAAAATGGCAGAGAAGAACAAACTAGAGAACGATAAAGGTGAAATCGCCTGGGGCAATCAAATCCGCTCCTATGTGCTGCATCCCTACCAGAACATCAAAGACCACCGAACCAACCTGGAGATCGGCAATACCCAGCGGGTTTTAGACGGCGATATCTTCGAGTTTATAAAAGCATCGCTGTCGAGTAAAAAACGTTAGGTTATTCGATGATTATTTTGAAGAAAAAAATCTTATTTGTCGCAGGCGCTGCCGGGATGTTTTTGCTTCTGATGTTGTGCCCCGGGTGCAAAAAATCCACTGCCGCCGATAACGGTATCGTCTACTTTCTGGTCTCCGAAATCACCCCCTTTCACGGGGATTCCTTCATCCTGCTGCTCAGCGATCCGGAAGACATTGCCACCGCCGAAAAGATCGTTAACGATATTAATTCCACCACCACCCGCATCGTGTCGGCCCGGATAGCAAAGGGAAGCGATGACGGCAACTACCTGAACAAGGACCTGCTGAGCGGCAACCAGAGGGTATGGTCCTGGCATGTGACGGAATTCTTCTGCTTTGCGGATGTGACCGCCGAAATTTACGATTCCTGGCCCGGCTACGTGGAAAATCACTTAGATGAGTGGCTGCAGCAAGACGGGATCATCGGCTTCTGGAGCTATACCGTCACCCGCAAAGTAGACGCTTCGGAATTGCAGTAAAAAAGCATTTTGGACAAATTGTCAATCCGATTGACAATTTGTCCAAAAGACAATATAATCATACCATGATAAACAGGGTATTGGAAAAAAAATTAAAACAACTTCGGAAGCAGTTCCCGGTTCTAACACTGACGGGGCCCCGGCAATCCGGGAAGACCACACTGGTAAAACACGCATTCAATGACTTAGAGTACGTCTCCCTCGAAGATATTGATAACCGCGAATTCGCGCTGGAGGACCCGAGGGGATTTCTTGCCACCTATACAAAAGGGGTCATTATCGATGAAGCACAGAGAGTGCCCGGTATTTTTTCTTATATTCAGTCCATCGTGGATAGGCATAACAAACCGGGAATGTTTATATTAACCGGCTCGCAAAACTTCTTATTAAATGAAAATATCTCACAGACATTGTCCGGCCGGGCAGCCGTACTAAAGCTGCTCCCCTTCAGCATCGAAGAACTGGCGGCCGCATCTTTCGATTTGAAGGACTACCGGACAGCGCTTTTTTATGGATTTTATCCGCGGATATACGATTTTAACATTGCCCCCGGAGACTGGCACCCTTCCTATGTACAGACATATCTTGAAAGAGATGTGCGCCAGGTAAAAAAAATCACCGATTTGGCCCTATTTCAGCGCTTTCTACGGTTATGCGCCGGTCGTACAGGCCAGATTTTAAATTTATCATCATTGGCTTTGGATTGCGGCGTCAGTCACAATACGGTAAATTCGTGGCTCTCGGTTCTTGAAACCAGTTACATTATCTTTCTACTAAAGCCTCATCACAAAAACTTCAACAAGCGTCTCATCAAGATGCCGAAACTATACTTCTTCGATCCGGGGCTTGCTTGTTATCTCTTAGGGATAGAGAGTGAGCAGCAATTACAAACCCATTATCTGCGCGGTGCTCTTTTCGAATCCATGATCATTTCGGAATTTTTTAAATACCGGTTTAACCGGGGCCGGGATTCAAATTGTTATTTCTGGCGGGATAAAACGGGGCATGAAATCGACTGTATTATCGAAGATGCAGGTCGGTTAATCCCGGTTGAGATCAAGTCCGGTGAAACTGTAAAAAGTAATTTTTTTGACGGATTAAAATACTGGAATAACCTATCGGGCCAGAGCCCGGAGCAATCCGTGTTGGTTTACGGCGGCGAAAAAAAAGAAAAACGCAGCAGCGGCACCGTCCTCGGCTGGCAAAATACCACCGATGCTTTTAAATATTAAAATGGGCGGAAAACCTGAATATCCGTCGGTAATAAGTCGCGTTAAATCATGATGCGGGCATCCACGGCAAAGGC
>JAGLQA010000136.1 GCA_023137075.1 Candidatus Aminicenantota bacterium | reverse complement strand
CAAATTTTGGAGAAAAACTGAACGTGTGAGGATGAATGACTGATGAGTGAAAGAACTGCATTAACTAGCAAAACAGCAGAGACAAAGGCGAAAAAACCTGTCACTGCGAAACCGGGGGTAGGGGTGAACCTTGTGTTCACCCGAATACCTGGTGTAGGGGAATTTCGCCAAAATAAGGGCGAAATTAGGGTAGATGCACTGCGTCATCCATATATTAGTGCTGTGCCCGCTGTAGGGGCAATCCTTGCGGTTGCCCAAACCCATAGTACCGTAGAGACGCAAAATCTTGCGTCTCAGCCCTTGATTGAGAACGTAGCGGCGAGCCTTTTTTCCGCCATATTATTGTTGTTACAGCAAATTTTAATTAAAATAAAATAAAAAGGAGCTAAACATGGCAAGACAAATTAAACAAAAACAAGAGTATCTGGGCAAGTTACTAAAATTAATACCCAGCGAAATTATAGCCGTTTATGTGGCTGTACAAGGACTTATTCCCGGAGAAAAATGGGGATTAACCATCGTTACACTCGTCCTTTTAATCCTCACTCCCCTTTACTTGAGATTTGTCCAAAAAGTTGATAGACCGGCACAAATCGTAATTTCAGCCCTGAGTTTTATCGTATGGGTATATTGTTTAGGAGGTCCCTTTGTACTATTTGGCATTCATCACGCAAAGATCGCCTCGGTAATTTTACTTATATGGACGACTTTTATTCCCCAATTTTTCAATTTTGAACCAAAAGAAAGCTAAAGTAATGGTAATAGTTAAGCTGATCTAACCCACCCCACCGCTCTCGGCACCCCTCCGGGGGAGGGGAAGATTTCAATTACTACAGAGCTTCTAAAAGGCCTGCCGGCAATAATTCCCCTCTCGGGAGGGGTGGCGGTGTTGGCCGCCGGGGTGAGTTTAGAACCAATCAAGAGTAAAAAAGGCAGCTTAACTATTACTATACAAGAGAATACTCGAAAAAAAATATATAGGAATTAATGCAAAAAACCAGGAACCTATTTTTAGAGTATGTCGATTAATTTGAAATATTTTTATTTTTTGTTAAAATTCATTTATGAAACCGAAAATTTCCATAAGTAAAAAAAACATCAGCCCATTTTTATCTCTCTTATTTATTCTTATTATCTTTCTTTTGTTGATCGTTTTGCCGGGCTGCGGCTGCGGCTGCAAAAACGGGGCCACGCCATGGGTCACGGTTTCCCGTCCTCCCCTTGTGGTGGGACAGGGTATGGAGTATGCTAAGCCTCACGAAGCTTTCGAAAATTGCCGTGACGGTGACACTATCCTGATCATGGAAGGCACCTATAAATTTGAGAAAGGTTTAGAACTATTCGAGAAAAATAACATCACGATTATAGGCAGGGAAAAGGTTGAACTGGTCTGTACCAATATGAACGATAATGTTATGTGGATCATGGCCTGCGACAACATCAGGATCAAAAACATCAAGGCGCGGCATACCAACCCCACCAAAGACGAAAGATGTTACGGCAATGTTTTTGCTATCGACTCATCGATAAAGGTTATCATCGATGACTGTGATATCAACGGCTGCGGCGCTATCGGTGTTTACACCTCAGGATGTAAAAATATCCTGCTGCGGCGAAATCATATTCACAACAACTCCCTCTGGGCCGTGCAGCACAACGGCGTGGGTTACCTGAGTGAAGTGGCCCAGGTAGAGGATTTACGTTTTTTAGACAACAGGATCGAGAATAATGGCCGCGGCCAATGAAAGACCTGGTTAAGCAACTGAATGATCTAATGGAATGGGAGACCCAATCATAAAAAATTTCCAAAAGAACACCATAAAAAAAAGAGGGTTCTATAAAAGAATTTGTGGGTAAAGCTGGTTCTCTTATTGGGGGCTATGAAATGATATTTCGGAACCCTCAATCTGTCAATAAAA
>JAGLQA010000135.1 GCA_023137075.1 Candidatus Aminicenantota bacterium | reverse complement strand
ATTGATGAACCCGAAATCAAATCCATTTCAGAAAAATAACAAACCTTAATATGGAAGTGGATTCGTAAAAAAATCTCCTTTGTGGCTTAATTTATTTTAAAAAAAAGGAATCAAACTAAGCCCGGAAACATTTCATCGGGGAATAGAGCGTTCTTCATTCAACGCTAAAATATCGTTCAATAATTCGAGAGCAAAGTACCTTTCTTTTTCTACAAGTTGAATAAAATAGTGTCTCAATTCTTTGATAAAACCCCTTTTTTTAGCCAGAGTTAGCAAGCCGAGAGTCCCTATACATTTAATATTACATGATTCTGCCGCATTTCTTGCCTTTTTATCATCAACTATCAATAAGTCTGCTGACAATTCAAGACAAAGTGCAATGGCCTCCGTTTCACCTTTCCCCAAATTAAGCCCTAAAGCAATTTCATTTTTCGGATAATAAATCCGGTTTTGAATAAAATCTAAAATTTCTAACGATTCTACCTTATCTCCTCCCCTCGCTATTTCCTGTAGGACCGAAGGTGGCACTATAACTTTTGGTAATAACTTCTCCAATAATTCCAATTGATTGATAACTGACATAGAAATTAGCGGCGACGAATCGATTATGGCTTTCATAAATTAGAAATGACGTTCAACTCGCTTTTGTAATCGTCAAAATTAATTAAAGAAATTGGAACTTTATTTTTTGCAAGAATTTTCTCAAAATCCCATTTAGATTGCCCAGAGAATTCGGCTGCCATTTCAAGAGACAATTCCAGCGAAAGATAGAGATTGACGGCAGTAAAAATCTTCATCTGTTTGATAAGTTCTTCCCCTGATTTATGCATGGCTGACATAATATGTACCGGTATCTCAATCTCAATTTTTTGTGTCTCCATTTTTTTACTCCAATATCTATAAATATTACAATATTGCCGATTTGTCAACCTTTTTTCCTCATTATTTAAATTTCCCCTAAAATATCTGCTTTGTTAAATTCACCTATCATCGTTTTTTTAACTATGATATAATGAACCAATCAAATAATTCAATTGAAAAAAAGAAATGAACTTTAACCTGGTAGATCAATGGATCCGCGATTTTGCCTCCCTGATATGGGGATACCCCATGTTGATTTTCCTGACCCTGATCGGCCTGTACTTTTCCTTTCGCCTGAAGGGTATCCAATTTAGCCATTTTTTAAAAGCGGGTCAATTAACCTACCAATACCGTGAAGGAAAAGGCGAGGGAAACCTGACCCCCTTACAATCCCTTTATGGGGCATTGGGCGGCATGATCGGCAACGGGAATTTAGGCGGTGTAGCCGCTGCTGTGGCAGTGGGTGGCCCGGGTGCCATATTCTGGTTGTGGGTATCTTCATTCATCGCCATGATCATAGTTTATGCCGAAACACTCCTGGCAATGTCACATAGAAAAAAAAGTTCCGACGGCACCTTTTCGGGCGGTCCCATGTATTATATTGCTCATCTCCTGAAATTGCGCTGGCTGGCCACCCTTTTTGCTATGGCCATGGGTTTCAAAGCATTACTGGCTACCACTACCGTCCAGTCCAACTCTATTTCATTGGCCGCCTCTAAAGCATTTGACCTGCAATGGCTGCCCCAAAAAATCCCGGTCCTGCTGCCGGTCAGTATTACGATCGCCATCCTCACCTGGCTGGTAGTCATCGGCGGACTTCGTTCCATAGCCTCGGTGCTTAAAATGCTGACACCGCTGATGGTTATTATTTACCTGGTTCTTGGCATTTTCATCTTAATTAAATATGGGGATGCCTTTGGGGAAACGATACGATTGATCATTTCAAAGGCATTTACCCCGACCGGTGTATCCGGCGGCTTTGCCGGGGCCTCAGTTATTATGACCATACGTTTTGGCGTCGCGCGAGGTTTTTACTCCAATGAAGCGGGTACGGGGAGTTCGGCGATTATGTTCAGTACCGCTAAATGCGACGACCCGGTTAAGCAAAGCCTGATCAGCATGTTCGGTGTGTTTATCGATACGATTATCGGCACATTGACGGCAGTCATTGTTGTCATTTGCGGAGTGTGGGACTCGGGAGAAACCAGCACCGCCTTGACCACTGCCGCCTTTCGTGTACCTTTTGGGGTTTACGGGAGTTATATCGTATTTTTTACTTCTTTCTTATTCGGCTACTCCACGCTCATTGCCTGGTGTTTTTACGGGGAACAATGTTTTGTGTACGTCTGGGGGCCAAAAATAAGAAAAATATTTCGCTGGGCCTTTTGCACGTTCATTATCTTCGGATTCATGGAAGCCGAATTAGTGTGGAGTATTGCCGATTTACTAAATGCGTCCATCGTCATTATCAATGTAATAGCCCTATTTTTACTGATAAAGCACGTGGTTTCCTATACCAGGCAGGGTAAAATAGAAAAAAAAGGGATTTTTTAACCGGAGGATCTTTATGAATGAAATATACAAAAAACTGGCCCGGAACTTAGACCGTATTCCTAACGGTTTCCCGGAAACCGAAAGCGGTGTGGAATTAAAAATCCTGGCAAAACTTTTTACTCCCGAACAGGCCGAGGTTGCCTGTCGCATGAGCATTAAACCGCAGTTACCACGGGAGATTGCCGAAAAGGCAGGGAAGGATGAACGAGAGACCTACACCACCCTGAAAGCCATGGTAAAAAAGGGACTCATCGATGCCGGAAGGGGGGAAGGCGGCTTAGCCTTTAAGCTAATTCCATTTGTTGTCGGGTTCTATGAGCGCCAGAATGCGCAAATCGATGAAGAATTCGCCCAGCTATTCGAAACCTACTACAGGGAAAACTTTCATAATATGATGACGATAAAACCCTCGGTGCACCGGGTGATTCCCATCGAAAAAACCATCCCGCTCAACATCGATGTGCTGCCTTATGAACGGGCATCTACTTATATAGAAAAGGCAAAATCCTGGGGCGTTTTGGATTGTATTTGCCGGGTGCAAAAAAAACTCATCGGCCAGGGCTGCAGCCATTCGCTTAAGAATTGTATGGCTATTTCCTCCCGTGCCAGGGCCTTTGACAGTTCCGACGCTATTCAATCATTGACCAAAGAAGAAGCCCTAAAAATCCTGGAACAGGCCGACCGGGAAGGGCTGGTCCATTCTACCCGGAATGTGCAGGACGGTGTGGACTATATCTGCAACTGCTGTTCCTGTTCCTGCGGCGTACTGCGCGGCCTGTCCGATTACGGGAGCAGTAACGCGGTGGATCGCTCCCATTTTTATGCCGTTGTCGATGAAGATTTATGCAGCGGCTGCGAAGCCTGCCTGGACCGCTGCCACTTCAAGGCGATAAAAATCAGCGATGAAATTTGTTCTATCGATAAAGCACGTTGTTTCGGCTGCGGCCTCTGTGTGACCACTTGCCCTACAGAAGCCTTACGAATGGTACAAAAAACAGCATCAGATATCGAGCCCACTCCAGTCACAGAAGAGGAATGGCAAGAGCAGCGGGCTAAGGGCCGCGAAAAATAAATAATCCTACCTGCGGGCACGGCACTACAGCCTGCAAAACGAAGCAGGTGCTTACTATTACTTCTGATGTGAATTATAGTTCTATTTGATCACTTTCGTAATGGCATAGATGGGTCTGATGTCCACGGGTACATCTTTTACGGCGTCGATTGCTTTTTGTAACAGCGGGGTAATGACCCGGTATTCTTCGATCATGGTTTTTGCTTTTTCGTAATCTCCAAAGGCCTGGATCATCAATATCTCATGGGCCAGCTGCTTAATCGCGCCTTCGATCTTTTCGTTATCGACACTGAACCTGCCGCTCTCTTCATCAAATATGAAACCTCCCTTTTCCAGGATGTAATTGGCCTGGATGGCAGTGCCGCCGCCGTGCGCTTCATTGATCCCGAACCGGATGCTCCTGAACATGCCGCCCAAATAAGTGGGATACATACTTTTGGCAAGTTCTTTGGGAAATACCCCTTTTTCGATCAAAAACTTCAGGTTCCATATGCCTAATACATCGGCTTTGGCTTCTTCAATAACCGAATAGATTTCTTTGAGTTCCTTATTAACCGTGGTTTTCTTGCCCGCTTTTACGATATTTCCGGGGCCTAAGCCGTGGGAGAACTCATGCATCAGTATATGGTTGAAATAGGAATCGAAGGAGGCTAAAGACATTTCCTTCTCGGCCAGCACTTTTTTTGCGATGGGTGTCCATATTTTGTCAAATTTGGCCCGGCAGATGTTTTTGAGCATTACTTTTTTACTGCCTTTCGCTTCCCTGACCCGTTCATCATTGGGCAGGTTAAAAGCTATAGTCTGGACACCGGCCTTGGTATCACCGGCGGTAAAAACCTCATTCACCACCATTACGGGTGAACTTTTCCCCCGGCTGAAATTTTTATATTTATCATCAAAGGGAAGGTGTTTTTCCATTTCATTGACATAATCGGCAAGAACCGCCAGCTTTTTGCTCTCTTTCGGGTCAACCAGGGTGATAAAAGCTTCAAAGGCGGCTTTATAACCGAAAAGTCCGTCTTCATACACTTCGTAAGGACCGATGACCATCTCGATTTTGTGATCTTTCAGGTCCATCCAATCCATGTCGCTTTGATAGTAGTCATTGCTCAAAAAGGCCGCCGCCCTGGAATTTAAATATTTTTTTAACGACGGGTTTTCGATCAATACTGCCGCCTCTTTCAACAGTTTCGCCGCCGGCTCCAGCATCTCCTTATAGGCTTGCGAATAGGGAATGGCGGTCAGCTTGCCCTCTTTCCTGCGAATAAGGGAAAAGGTTGATGTTAAAGAGGCCTCGTCTTCAGGGTGAGTTTTGAGCAAATTTTCAAACTCTTCCTTAGTCATGTCTTCGGGATAGAAGTTGGCGCCTGCCGGTTTCTTATCGTCAAGATTGATAAAGGGTTTGTGATGTTCCAACCGGTCAAAGGGACCGAAATTGAGTTTAAAGAACTTCTTGAGGGTTTTATACTCCTGGTTTTCAATAACCTTTAACTCCTGCCAAATGTCCACATTCCGGCTGTAAACCTGTCTTAAAAATATTTTGTCCATGTATTTCGACGCTTTTACGATGAGTTTTAAGGCTTCCTTCTCATTGTCCGTCAACCCGGAGTCGGCGTATGTGACCTCCACCGGGGCAAATTTGGCGTACTGCTTGGTTACGACTTCGATGTCCTCGTAATCCTTGATGACACCGGGTTTTACTTTTGTCACTGGTGTTTCCTCCTTTTTACCTTC
>JAGLQA010000134.1 GCA_023137075.1 Candidatus Aminicenantota bacterium | reverse complement strand
AAATGAAGCAGTTAATCTTAAAAGAAGGGGTGCTCGAATATTATCCCCATAAATTCACCATGAATGATATGGGCGGGCTCTTTTTGATCAACCAAACCGGTTAATATTTCTCTTAAAATCATGTTGACCTCTTTCTTATGCCATTACTATTTTAACGTAAGAAACGGCAAAAGGTTTCGCGAGAAAGAAAAAAGGTTTCAATAAGCGCGGTAAAAATCGGTACAAAATTCAAGTTCAACTTGAAAATTGTACGGGATTTTTTTATAAAACATTTGAATTAAGACCGGGTTTTGCTTAAAATATATATATGGTTAAAATAAACTATGAGAGGTTATATGAAGACTATACGTTATGATGTAGACACAAAACCGTTGAATGGGCTTATGGAGGAGATTACAATTAGGTTACCCTATTATGATGCGGATAATAACCTCAAGCATATAAACCGGACGGTTGTCCTTAAAGCAGAGGTAATTACCCACTCACCGGAAACCGCCAGGTTGATAAAAATGTACGAAGCCTTGAGACAAAAAGTATGGGGGGCGCCGGACGACTATTTAACGGCGCACCGGGAATTGGGCTGCCAGGGCGACTCCGGCCGGAGATTCTACGGGATTAGCGGGTACGACAGCGAATCACTTAACCTGGTGCTTTTTGATTACGGCTGGCAGGGCGGCGCCTTCAATACGACCGAAAAGAATTGCTGCCTGCCTTATTATTACTCCCATTTTCTCGCCGTCGATCACGAAGTGCCGGAAACAATCAACGGAGAATCCGTTCTGCTCAATTATCGCAGCTGTGGCCTGGGAGTAAAGGCCAAATTGTTCATCGATAAAATCGTAAAAAAAGAAGGCTTATTTGCCAACATCTGGACGGTTAATCCCTTGTTGGGCGGCAACGCCGGTATGAATTTCAGCCATTATGGCGCCGGAGTTCTTTTATTTGATCCCAATCACTATGGACCGATGACCGGTTTGAATATCGGGCTGCGCACGGACAGGTTTGTTATGATAAAGCCGTATAATTTTCAGTTAGGCGAGATTAATCCTGATATTAAAGAAAAAATAATAAAGGCAGTCCGGCAAAGCAGCGATAAAACAGACCCGCAAAAGAACGGAATCAACCGTATCATATTAAACCAGCCGGAATCTGTTCCCGGCAGTATACAAAAAAAAGAAATTGAACGATGCCGCGAAATATTAAAAAATATCGATGCGGATCTGGAGCCTGAAAACCCGCGAAACAACCACCTGGTAAAAAGAATCTGTGCGCTGCCTTTAGACCGGGAAGATGATTATCTCATTTTACAAATCCCGGAGGATTTTGATAAAGATTACCGGTTAAACCCTGCCCTAACCAGAGAGAATCAACTTTTGCTCGCCATACTTTTAAACCGCTATGTAAAAGAGTTTAATTACGGAGTGCGTTTTTTGAGTGTAAGAAGTTCTAAAGGAAAGAGGTTCAATTTTTACATATTGGAAAAAGGAAAGGGATTGTGCCGCTTCCGGAATCTGCCCTGGCGGCCCCCGGAAACAGCCGCTTTTATAAAAACCCGGCTCAAACTAATGGGCATAGACAGTTAACCCCAATTGTGATATAAAATAACATTTTCCGAAAAAACACGAGAATATTTATGAGAAAAATAAGAGAATATGTAGTATCTGCTATCGCCTGGTTTTGCGGGTTATTAGCCTTCACATCCGGATCGCTTTTATTATTAATTATCGGAATATTTCATACCGGGAAAGTATTCGAGTGGATGCTGAAAAAGCTGTGCCGTTGGGTTACATTCTGCGTGGGCATCCGGTTCAAAATAAGGGGCCTCGAAAATGTCGATCCGCGGAAACAATATGTAATCATGATGAATCATGTAAACCTAATAGATACCTTTTTATTCTATCCACATTTTCCGGGGAAAGCGCGCAGCGTAGAGGAAGAAAGTCATTTTAAATGGCCTTTATACGGATTGGTTATCAGGCGCATCGGTCAATTTCCCATCAGTCGTAAAAGTGGGCGAAAAGCCCTGGAAACCCTGAAAAAAGCATGCGCAGCGATACATGAAAAAAAGGATTTCTCCGTTGTCGTAATGCCGGAAGGGACCCGGACATTGACAGGCAAACTCGGTAATTTTAAAAAAGGAGGTTTTGTGCTGGCCTTAGAATCGGGTCTCGATATCCTTCCCATCATCCAAATCGGAAGTTTTCATTTTAAGAGAAAAAATTGTTGGCTGCTGCGGCCGGGAAAAGTTGAGCTGGTCTTTGAAAAACCCATCTCCACCGGCGAATACTCGAAAAAAAATATATCGGAATTAATGCAAAAAACCAGGAACCTGTTTTTAGAGTATGTCGATT
>JAGLQA010000133.1 GCA_023137075.1 Candidatus Aminicenantota bacterium | reverse complement strand
GAATTTTTTATTATATATAAATAGATTGAGAACCTGGAGAGATAATGAAAAATTTAATAAAAATATTTTTGGGAGGAAAAGCAGGTTGGCTGTTGACAGGTAGACTATGTCAATTAATACCTGGACGATAGAATAAAAAAGGAGGTACAAGATGGATATTTTAAAAAAAGGGTCGCAAGGAGAAACAGTTAAAGAGTTACAACGATTACTAAAAGCTAAAGGGTTTATTGTGGTAGTTGATGGAGATTTTGGAAACGAAACACTCAGGGCGGTTAAAGCATTTCAATCCCAAAACTTAGATAAGCATGGACGTTCACTGGTAGTGGATGGGAAAGTCGGCGAGATAACCTGGTGGAGTTTGAAAAATACCGAACCTATTGTGGTCAGACCGGTGATCGATTATTCTAAGATGCCGGATGCTGCCTTTATGGGTAGTGATGTCGGTAGAAAAGCACTGCAATATGCAATCGATGAGATGAAAAATGAGGCCAGGGAAATAGGCGGCGACAATTCAGGAGAATTTGTAGCCAAATATTTACAACCCGCGGGTCTTGTACCGCCGAAGTCCTGGTGTGCTTCATTTGTCAGTTGGTGTTTTTTACAGGCTGTAGAAGGGGTTAAGGCCGACATGCCCTACAATTATTCAGTTGGGGCAAGAAACATACGGGGTCAGTTTAGAAACAAGGGCTGGGCATTCAAAATAGGTGACGGCAGCGGAAAACTACCGGAACCAGGAGATATCGTGGTGTGGTACAGATTTGAGATTACCGACTGGCAAGGGCACATCGGCCTGGTTCATCATTGCTTTGATGGATTTCTTTATACCATCGAAGGCAATAAGAGTTCTAAAGTGGAAGGATTTGATTATAAAATTATCGATATGGAAAAATTACTGGGCTTTGGTCGGGCTAATTAAAAAGGAGTGTGGACGACTTCTATTAGTTTATAACCGGCTCAAGGCTGCCGCTGCACTGCTGAAGTAGGCGTGGTCAGGGAATATACTCTCAAAAACAGCCGGCGCAATGCGCAGGGTTTGCTCCGTATCTAAGCAGTAGTGCATCTTCGTGAATTTTTTACGGTATTCGGCCACTTCGTCACCGACTTTTTTATTATGAATGATGCAGTCCGCCATTAATCGTGCCAGGTTGTCAAAATCCGCTTCTTTCATACCGAAGCGGGTCATCTCCGGGACTCCCATACGAATACCGCTGGGGTGATAGAAGTTCTCATCATCGGGCAGGGCCTGGTAATTGGTGACGATATTGTTCTCCTCTAAGCGGGTGGCAATCTCTTTCGCGTCACCGAATCGCGATACCCGTATCACAACCTGGTGAGTTTCGGTATAACCCTCTTCTTCACCGCCTTCCACCGGGATACCATGGCCGGCGCAGGCCTTTGCAAAGGCTTTTGCGTTTGTCGCAACCTGTTCCTGGTATTCATCTTTAAAATGGTTCATTTCGAAAGTGGCAACCAGTAAAGCCAACAGGGTGCCGAGGTGGTGGTTGCTGGTGGAACCGGGGAAAGTCCTTGAGTTGATCTCCAGCCAGAGTTTGCGCATGGGGCTGCCTTTGGGCATGTTGGCAGCTATAATACCACGCTGGGGGCCGAAAAAGGTCTTGTGGGTGGAACCGGTCACCACATCGGCGCCTTCGGTCAGCGGATCCTGGAAATAGGGGCCTAAGATTCCCATCACATGGGCGGCGTCATACATTATCACCGGGTGGTAACCGTCCGTTTTATCGATGAAATCGCGCAGCGGTTTTATCGGCTCCGGATGCAGGAACATACTCTTGCCGAATACGATCAAAGATGGGCGGTGAAGATCCAGCAATTCCAACATTTTATCCACGTCTGTCCGGTACAGGTTATTTTCCGTTAAGGGGAAGTTGACCACATCGCTTTCCGCGTGGTTGAAAAGGGCGCCGAAAGGCTGGGCGCTCAGGTGGCCGCCGTAATTGAGATTGTTGTTCATCACAGTCGCGATGCGGCCGGTTTCACTAAGTTTGGGAAAACCCTCCTTTCCAGCGGCAAAAAATTTGACCATGGCCTTGAATACCACCTCGTTGGCCATCTGGCCGCTGATGGTCCGGGCTTCCACTTCGGAGGCGGATATGTACCTGCCGAATTCTTTTTTCAGACGTTCTTCAATTTCGTAGATGAATTCGACTCCTTGATAGTAATAAACCTGGTTTCCTTTAAGTGCCCCTGTTCCATCCAGTGCTGCCAGTTCTTTTTTTAAAGCGGTTTTATGCTCGGCGTAGCGGCCGGAGGGATCGCTGATTTCACAGAGTTTTACAAGCAGGGAAGGGGTATTCTCAGACGGAATAAGATTAAAACAGCGCCGTTGACGCCAGAGATTATTCTCTACTATTTTTTTGCCTAATTCCTGTAAATTTTTTTCCAGTTCGTTCATAAGTACTACCTCCAAAAAACGAAAAAGGAATGGCGGAATAATGGAAAAATGGAATATTCCTTTTTCTTACATAATTTAATTTCTATTATATCATGAATATAATGGCATTATCAATATAAATTTACGAAATTCCCAGGGATGCGTCATTATAAGATAGAAAAAAAATGTTACCCCCGGTCTCTTTCACTCCATTTGAATTCATTAATAGAAATGGATTCATTCGTTCCGGTCTCTTCCTTGATCTTCAAAAACTCGTCAAGATTTTTTATAAAAGCATCCACCAAATCCGGATCAAATTTTTTTCCTCTATCTTTTTTTATTATCTCCACCGCAATTTCTACCGGGTATGGACCTTTGTACGGGCGCATCGAAGTTAAAGCATCAAACGAATCTGCCAGGCAAACAATACGCCCGTATATAGAGATTTTTTCTCTGCTGTGTCCCAGCGGATATCCTTTTCCATTCCAATTTTCATGGTGAGAAATTGCGATTTTCTGTCCGATTTTAAGAATCCTTGCTTTAGAATTCGCTAAAATTTTTGCTCCTATATTTGTATGGGTTTTCATAGTATTGAATTCTTTTTCTGTGAGTTTCGCAGGTTTTAAAAGAATATTGTCCGGAATTCCGATTTTCCCAATGTCATGCATAGGCGCTGCGTACAGAATGTCTAAAACCTGCTCTTCCGAAAGTCCGGCCTTTTTAGCTAATAAGGCGGAATATCGGCTCATCCTGATAATATGAGCGCCCGTATCTTCATTCTTAAATTCGGCAGCCAGAGCCAGCCTGTGAATAGTATCCAGATATGCATCTTGAAGTTCCATATTTACAGATTTCAATTCCACTATTGTATTATTCAAATCACGTGCATAGCCTAATAACTGTTGATTCAAAACTTCAATTTCATCTCTTTTTATCTTTTCGGATTTAAATAACGAAACGAGATCCTCAGCATATTTTACTAACTGGTCATTATTTTTGGGAATATGATTTATATCCATAATATTTTAGCAAAAGTAGAATAGTTAATTAAAATTTTTTATCCCAGGACCTCCTCAACTTTATTTATAAGTTTCAATGGACTGAAGGGCTTGGTAAAATAATCATCGGCGCCGACTTGATTACCCCGCTCTTTATCTATTTCCTGCCCTTTGGCTGTAAGCATAATAATGGTTATTCCCGCGGTTTCCGGGTCTTTTTTGAGCTGCTCACAAACTTCCAATCCATCCATCCCGCCTTCAGGCATCATCACATCAAGCAGTATTAATTCCGGCTTTTCAGCACGGGCAATTTTCAGTGCTTTTGGGCCGTTTTCTGCCTGGAGAATTTTAAAATCGCCAACACGCAGGGTAACTTCTACCAGTTCCCTGACTTCAGGTTGATCATCAACAATAAGAATTTTTTTCATGATTTTGTCTCCTATTTCCATGCTTTTTATAAGAGTGAACCTGTTTTGTTAAACATTTTAGTTAAGCGGAATAGTAAACGTGACCTTCGTGCCTTTACCATATTCACTTTCAACCAAAACTGTCCCACCGTGTGTTTCTACAATATGTTTTACAATACTCATTCCCAAACCGGTACCCTCAATCGCCGTATTCGTTGCATCGGCGCGGTAAAACTTATCAAATATCTTTTCTACTTGTTCAGGAGTCATTCCGAGTCCTTCATCATTCACTGAAACTTCGTAGAAAGATTTTTTCATTTCCCCTTTGATTTGAATTTTTCCACCATAAGGCGAATATTTAACTGCATTGTTGATTAAATTTTTCAGGACCTGGGCCATTTTATCTTTATCAGCTTTAATCTCAACAGGTTCTTTGGGAACAACAATTTCGAATTTGTGCATCTTACTTTGAGTGATAAAAGGTTCGGCTGTCTTTTTTATGAATTCGCCAACCAGGCACGGCTCCTTATCAAGGACAAAACTTCTGCCGGATTCAATGCGGCATATATTCAGCAGATCATTTATAATTGCCGCCAGGTTTGCTGATTGTTTATTAATATGACCTAAGAACTTTTTCCTTTCCCGAACGTCAAGATTATCCCTCGTGAGCAATATTTCAGAAAAACCTTGTATCGATGTCAGCGGTGTGCGCAGTTCATGGGCAGCGGTAGAAATAAATTCCGTTTTCATGCGGTCCACTTCACGTTCGTGACTCACGTCGTGGAAGATAGTAATAATGCCGATGGTCTTTCCCTCTTTATTCTTAATTAACGATGTTTGTGCTCTGAAAATATTTGGGTGGTCAATATTTTTACCGGGAAGTTCAAAATCAAACTGATTACCGCTTTCTTTTTTTTCCAGTGCATGTTTAACACGTTCACGCAAAGTTTTTTCTTTAATTGCATAATCAATTTTTCTGTTTATAACTTCACTAAAGCGAACATTAAGCATATCTTCAGCAATACGATTCATCATAATCACTCGATTATGGTTATCGGTAACAATTAATCCGTCTGAAATAGATTTTAAAATCCCATCCATATCATCACGGTTTTTTTCAACATCCAGCAGGGTCCTCTTTAGTTCGTCTTCACTTTCCCGAAGTGAATCCAATAAGGAATTAAAGGCAAAAGCCAGGGAACCGATTTCGTCGTGATGTTCTATATCCGACCTGATTTGCCTGTTTCCTTTATGAATATTTTCAACTGTGTCTGTCAAACGAAGAATGGGCCTTATTTGTTTTTGTACATGCCGGATGCCAACAATAAATAAAGCCGGTAATATTAGTAAAAAAGCAGCCATTTGCCCGTATTTAAAGACTTGAATAACACGGTTGTTCGAGTTGTCGGCTTCAAGCAGTTCCGCTCTTTCTTTCTCAATTATTCTATTGAGTTGAATCATAAACTCATGGAAAACATCATTTTCAATTGGTGAAATAGGTTTATCATCAGATATAGAATCCAATAGATTATCATTCAAAAAAATTTGATTCGAAACATCATGGATTTTTTTTATGTATGTTCTCAGTTCGATCTTATATTTATCTTCAAGTTCTATAAGGATAGAATTATTGGAAAATTGGCATAAAAACAATAATTGCTTTTCCCCAATCTCTTTTGCTTTTACATCAGAGCTAAGAAAATGATGTACCGCGTCATTTAGAATCCATATATGGTTTTGTATTTTCCCGATTATTTGAATTATTTGATTATTCTGCTTAGACTGCTTTTGCATTTCCTGTCCGACAGCAAACCCGGTTATAGAAAGAATTGTAATGACAAGCAATGTGATTGAAAACCATGACAATAATCTCATATTGGAAATTTTATATGAATAACGCGCTCTCTGCCGCATCAAAATTCTCAAGGGAATGACCATGGCAATATAACTAAAAACCTTAAGCACATGGCTGCCATCGAAGGAGGGATTAAAAAGTGGCAAATAAGAAAAAGCCATCAAAGCTTGTGTCATTATACCCAAAAGCATGGAAGGTACAATAAGTATTTGAATATCACTGCCATTCCTGCTTTTATACACTTTCCATAAACATATTGAGTAAAGAACCAAAGCCACAAGTTCCCAGGGCCGGTGAATAAGAGACAGACCTGAAATAACAAAGGCAGGAAGTGGAAGCAGGGTAAAAAGAATCATGGCAACAGTTGACAATCCTGCAGTAAAAATTGCTAATCTTATCATTGAAGGGCGGTGCCCGGGATTTTTTAGATTTCGGACGATGCCGTAAAGCAATACGGCTCCTAAAACTGTTCTGCCCGCCGTCCATGTTCCGGCAATAAAACGCGGCATTTCCGCCAGGGGAGATAATATTATACCCATTGCAAACAGGGCATGGAACATGTCAACAATACCTGCTGCCAGGAAGGCAAGACCGATGTATGGAGAAAATCCTTCTCGCTGCTCTATCGAAATATTGAATGCCGTAACGGTTATAGTCAAAGCAAACATAGATCCCATGATTTCCATAATAAAGTGCCGGATAGGATCGCCCATGTAGTCCCGGTTAAATACAAACCAGGCTGTTATTGTAATGCCTACTCCAAGCCAGATAATGATTTGTTTTTTAATTTTCATAATCTATTTACCTTATTACATGGTTGCGAATGTCCCTAACGATAAGACCATCAGCGTTTTTCCATAGAAAAACTATCAACGGGCTTTGAGTGATAATGAATTCCACTAAAAATATCCGGGTCAAAGTGTGATCGCCGGCCGTCCATCATAATTTTCATTACCTGCTCCTGTGTGAATGCTGGACCATCCCCTGGGAAAATCCTTTTTTCACCGTTGATATTTTACAAAATTAATTATTTGAAGTCAAATAATAATATAGCAATTCTAATTTTCCACCTTAATTAGTGTGAGATTGAATTCCGACCACGGCCTGCAAAAACAATTAAAATCAAGATGAATATATTATTAAAAACTTCCAGGACTAGAATTGCTGTCACCTTTGAGCGACGGTTGAAAAATACCCGGTTTTGTTTTACAATTGGAAATCATTAAAAAGGAGTACCCACAT
>JAGLQA010000132.1 GCA_023137075.1 Candidatus Aminicenantota bacterium | reverse complement strand
ACAAATTTTTTTGAGGAGCCAAATTTTTTAAAGCCTTCATATTAAAAAAATCAGCTATCAAATCAGCTTTTCCAGGATTTTTTTGTCTTTTTTCCAGGTTACCTCCAAGAAAACCCTGGGCAAGAATTAAACAAGCTCTTTGAAAATTTTGATCGATTTAACGGCATTTCTGACATTGTGAACGCGAACCAGCGAAGCGCCGTTCATCAGGGCGATCAAATTAGCGCTGATGGTTTCGGCTTCTCGTTCTGCCGGGTTGGTCTCTCCACTGATCGCGCCCAAAAAGGATTTACGGGAAACCCCAATCAATATGGGCACTTCAAACTCCTTAAACTCACTTAATTTTTTTATGATCTCGATATTATCTTGCAATTTTTTACCGAAGCCGATTCCCGGATCGATTATTATTTTTTCTTTTTTTATTCCTTTGGAAAGGGCAATATCGATGTTGACATGAAAATACTGCTTGATTTCGGCGGTAATATCGGTGTAAGAAGGGTCTTTTTGCATGTTTTCGGGAGTTCCTTTTATATGCATTAAAATGACCGGGACATCTAAGCGGGCAATGGTTTCGGCCATGTGTTCGCTGAAACGAAGCGCGGAAATATCGTTAACTATATCTGCGCCTGCCTCTAAAACCGCTTCCCTGGCCACCCTTTCTTTATAGGTGTCGATGGAAACGATGGTTTCGAATCGATCCTTAATATTCCTGATGATCGGCACAGCCCGGTCAATCTCTTCTTCGATACTCACTTTTGCTGCCCCGGGCCGGGAGCTTTCTCCCCCGATGTCGATGATTTGAGCGCCATCCCTTATCATTTTTTCCGTATGCCTCAAAGCTGCGTCGATTTCGAGGTATTCGCCGCCGTCGGAAAAGGAGTCGGGAGTGACATTCAGTACACCCATGACCACCGGTTCGTCAAATTCTATAAACCTGTTTCTTAAGTAAAGTTTCATTAAATTCTTTCGATATGATTTCCTTCAATCCAACCGGCGATCTCTTTTGACGCCGACACCTGCACCCAGTCCCTGCTTTTATCGATTATTTTCACCTTAATACCCGGGTTCACCTTGAACAGGATGGTATTCGTTTCCCCAGGACCGCTCCGCAGTGTCGATTCCGGTTTGACGATGACAGCAGTATCCTTCAGGTTTTGTTTGTTTATTCGATAGGCATGATAGCTGAAAATTAAGAGTGAGAACATGAGTGAAAAGGATACCCCATAAATGAGCAACCTGTTTTTCCCTTTTTTGATCAACAAAAAGATAAATAGATTCAGTATGAGGACCGAGATTAGTAGGACCACGCTAACAGCATTCAATGAGATCGCACTTTCGATTTTTTTTATGACCCGGCCGATAAAATCGGGTTCCTCCCCCGGGATTTTGTCACTGAATTTGCTATTGACAATGTCGATATTCTTTTGAATGGATGCGTCGAAGGGTTTTAAGCGTTCCGCTCTCAGGTAGTAGATTTTTGCCTTTACAAAGTCGTTCAATTTATAATAGCAATTCCCCATATTGTAGAACAATTTCCAGTGCGCTCCCTGCTGTTCGATTTCCCGGTAGGTCTTAAGGGCTTCGGTGTATTTGCCCGCTTCGTACAACCGGTTCGCTTCATCGAAAGTCTCCCGGGATAATTCGTCGCCCCGGAGAAAAAGAGAGGAAAAAGAAAATATCACAACTACTAAAACAATGAACTCTTTCAGAGAGATATTTTTGCTGCCCATGGTGTTTTTATACCTGAATAAAAAGGATTTGTCAACAGTTGCCAACGGGTTACGGCAATTCTAATTTTTATTTCTAAGATGTTTATTCTTTCGGAAAAATTTAAAAACCATACCCGCAGGTGTGTTAGAGTAACCTGGTGTTTAAACTTTCCTTTTGATCATTTCTCTTATTATAAACGGTTTGTAGAAACCTATAGAAGCCGGTTAATATGTTTCTCTGCATAAAAAAGATCCTTTGCAACAAAGTTTGCATAAGAAAAATCTTGCTCCTTCGTGTACTCCGAGGGGACGGCAATCACATAACAACCGGCCCGTTTCGCTGCCAGGGCGCCGTTGGAAGAGTCCTCGAGCACCACACAGCGGCCGGGTTGGAGGGCAAGCTTCCGGCAGGCTCTTGAATATATTTCCGGGTGCGGTTTTCCTTTCTCCACGTCATCCGAATCCTGTAAAACAGCGAATTTATCCCGTATACCCAGGTTATCGACCACCAGGTCAAGAAATTTTCTCTGCGCCCCGGTGGCAATCGCTAATTTCAGTTCATTATAGAATATATCGATTATATGATCTAATCCCGGCATGGGTATCAAATCATTCTTGAGTTTTTCCAACATCATGTTGTTTCTCATCTCTAAGATTTTTTCCGGTTCAGCCGGGATTTCCATTTCTTTTACGAACATCCTGATACTCTCGATGGGTTTTCGCCCCATCATCTTCCACATGCTTTTCCGATCCAATTTTTTATTGAATTTTTCGGCAATTTC
>JAGLQA010000131.1 GCA_023137075.1 Candidatus Aminicenantota bacterium | reverse complement strand
AATTGAACGATATCTTTGAAACGGTGGTGGCTGATTCTGCCCTTCTTGCGATCCACTACCATCAACTTAGACTCGTCGCGTTTTTGCGCGGGGAACCGGGCAATCCGTCCTTCCGGCAGTTCGAAATTAAAATCTTTCAGTTTCATTATTTGTTTTAAATGTATTTTCCGTGAGAGGGTCAGCTATCCGTGATAATAATTTCATGTATTATTGTATCACAATATATCGTTTGTATGTAGTGAGTGAAATTCAAAAAATAAATTAAAAAAAGGAGCCAAAGATTACACAGCGCGGCCTTAAGCCACAAACAAAAGAGCCCACAGATTACCCGGATTAGCACAAATTTTCAATTAATACATATGTAGGGGCTTGATTTATCAAGCCCGATTTTCAGTAATTTGCTCGTAATGATTTGGATTTGATGAATCAAAAATTTGGAATTCGAAACAGGATCGAGATCATCAAATTACTCCGGGATAATGATTGGAGCGAATAAAACCGGCAGTTGACATTGTTAAGCTTTATTATTTACTAAATGCCTCTGAGACGGAAGATTTTCCGTCTCTACAGTACTAATTTTTGCGCTCGTTATGAATAACTTAATCATAATTCTCTTCGAGAACTGCATGAATGTCTAATGTAGACATGTTGTCCGAGAACAGTAGGGAACGCAGAACTGCGTTCCCTACATTCCTGATATAACTGCATTTTTATTTCCCTACATTATTGATATTTCAATTCTCGGACAGACTGTCGAGATGTGACCCCGTTTACGATTAGTTTTGAGGTGCGGATTATTGTATTTTTGAACCGATATAACCGACGTAGATTATTTTTTTTGCGCTGTCAGGGAAAAAATGTACCCGGCCTGCACCCGGAGTGTACCTGACATGCCAGGAAAAAAGCCTGCGGCTGCTGTCGGGACAAAGAATCGTGAACTCATCTTTATATTTTGCCAACCGGGAATCCGATTCCGGTGTGGCTTTTGAAAAGTGATAACTTTCAGTTGTAAATGTTCCATTTCTCCATGTGGAACAATACTTATCTAATTCAGAAAGTCTTTTAATAACGGCAGGCAATTCCGGCTGGCCGGGCAGTAAGGAAACAAGCTGCTTTTCAGTGGAATCACAGAATACGAGGTGGGGAAATATTTCCTTTCGTTTTAACCATAGTATTTTCCCGTCTGTAATATCGAGCTTTTTCCTCTCTTCGATCCATGTGACTAAGAAATCCAGGTGTTCGGCTCTTGAACTGTGTTTTACTTCTCCAACTTTTTGGATAATCTGCTCTTCTTCAGCGCAGTATCCTGTAATATCTAAATTAATAATATGGGTATCCCCTTCATCGGAATTGTCCAAACTTAAAGCCAGGGAATCGAATAAATAAGCTGCTCCTAATCCGGCGGTATTATGCTTTTTATATTTAAATTCATGCAATTGTTGTGTCTCACCGTTTTTTTTAGCCAATAAGGTCTCGATAAAAGGGGATCTCGACACTTTTGTCAAAAAAAATCGCTGTGTATCCCTGTCGATTATCGGGTCGTGCAGCCAATCCCAAAAACGGTAATTGGGAGCTATCGTGAGATTAGAAAAAGCTGTAGTCGTTTTAAGTTCTTTGAACCCTAAAGTCATTGCTTTTTTATATACCTTCACCAGGTCGTCCATCCACCGCAGGGCTGTATTTTTTTCGCCCGCTTCCTTAACGGATAGTTCATTAAAAAATGTGTCCATATGCTACAATAACTCGCTCAACTGCCGGTCCCATTCGTCGAAAAAACCTTCGGGCCATCGGTCGATTCTCCCGTTTTCATCGATTTTCGGATTCAAAATATAGTGTTTAAATTGGTCTCCTATGACCTCGCCGTGGAAAAACAGCAGGTTGGTTTGCTGCGGTTTTATCTGTCCTTTCTTTACCGCCACCCTGACGCCGTTCAGGATATGGTCACTGTGGGTCTCTACTATTATTTGCACACCGTTAGCAGCGGCCAGGGCCAGCAGTTTACCGATCTCTGCCTGGCCGCGAGGATGCAAGTGGGCTTCGGGGTTTTCGAGTATCAATAATGTGCCGAGTTTAGAAGATAACACCGCAACCAGCACCGGCAGTAGAAAAGACAAACCGAAACCCACATTGGTGGGACGGAATTTATTCCCCGTATCGATACCGCCGATAAACTGGTATTTTATTCCCACCAGGCTTAAATCCAGGTTACCGGTAACATCGATCCTGGTGCCGGGCCTTATCTCGCCCATCCAGGCGTTCACCTGCTCTCTTAGAGTAAGACCGGAAGAATTTGGGTGTTTAAGTTGTTTAATAGGTATTTCGGTATTTTGGAATTCAGATAGGTAGTTGGCTGTATACTCCCCTTGAAGCCCCAAATGATTGCGATCGATCACATTGTAATTCGATGTTTCAAAATAGACGCGGGGCCCCAGGCGTTCCGCATTTAAATAATGAAAATCAGGGCCGAATAATGAAGATTTAAAAAGAGTATCCATGTCCCCCGATCTTTTTTTTTGAGGTAAAAAATCTCTTTCTGTTTTACAGTTCCACTGCCACTCCACGGGTGAATGATCTATTTCCTGTATCTCGATACCCACATTCGGGGTTTTAGCATATTGATATAGCAAATCTTTGGCGTTGCCTATGCGGACCAATTCCCCATTCAATGAAATCCCTTTGTCCTTTTGCAGTAGCCCCAACTCAAAGTTTTGCCGCAGCAGCAGGAGCGCTTGAATCAAGGTCGATTTCCCCATACCGTTTAAACCGGACCACAGGTTCAGAGGGGTAAAGGCAATGGTTTCGTTCTCGAAACACTTGAAATTTTTAAGGCTGACTTTTGCTATCATGATGATAAGCTCTCTTTTATTAATCCTTTTATTTCATGAAACCTGGTTTTTACGGCATTTGTTTTCCCTGTGCCTGCGCTGATGGCCTTAACGAAATCGTCATTCGTATTCATCAGTTCGATGAATGTATCAATAACTACATCTTTTTTTCGGATTAAGTTTTTAAGTTCTCTTTCCGGGAGCCGGGCCAGGTTGACCGACCAGGTGTCGAAGAGCGCTTTATTCAATGGATGTTTGCGGTCATCTTTTTTAAGTAATTTCCTGAATGCATACTCACCGAAAAGTTGGTGAGATCCATTCATAGCCTTTGAAAAATCTGTTTTAATTTGCTGCCGTTCTGCATCAGATAGTTTCTTCAATTTTCCCATCGAATCGTTTAAAAATTCATCCAGGTCGGAATGGTAATTCTCATATCCCTCCAGGTAAAAAGAAACGAAGCGGGTTACGAAGTCCCGGTCTTCCATCCGTTTATGGTTTTTTAGATAACTGTGAGTGGCTTTGTGAAACTCCGGCAGGTCCGCCAGCTCTTTAATAAAATCCGCCGGGATCCCCTGGTTCAAGGCGTGCCTTATTTCCTGGGAGGTCAACATCAGGCCGCCGGTGTTAATCCTTTTAAATATATTGTATTTCACGTCCTTCGGGGTGCCGGGGTTGATGATATAAACAGTAATGTGCGTTTCTTCGATCCTGGTACGGAGATATAAAGGAAGGCCATCAAAGCCGCAGCCATTAAATTTTTTGAGGAATTCCAGGTTTTGAAGTATTAAGGTTTTGTCGATTATAAAACGTTTTAATGTAGTCAGGCGCTGCAAGCCGTCCACCACCTTCCAATTGTTCTCGTCGGTTCCGTCGAAATAAAAAGCCGGCAGCGGGATTCTTACCAATAGAGATTCGATCAGGCGGCTTTGCGCCGTTTCATCCCAGAGATTGCCCCGGCGCTGAAATTCCGTATCCAGGTTGATACGGCTGGGCTCACTTTGCATGCGTTTGATCAAGGAATCGATAATCAAAGGTTTTAAGGTCATATCGATCTTTGTAGGATCGAAAGGTTTTTTTATTTGTGGGTCTGATGATTCGTCGATTTCCTCTATTTTGGTTAAGTCAGCATTTACTTTTATCTCCGGCAAAACGACATCTTCTCTTTTTTTGTTCATAAGTTTACCTTTATTATGTTCTATTGGATTTTAACAAATATCAGGGTATTAGTAAAGAAAAAATGTGGCAGTTTCCCTGTTTTTGAAAACGCTGCCGGTTACGCTTGACATTTAACAGGAATCACAGTATACTTGTACACGTATTATGTGTAAAAGGAGCAAAATATGGCAAACGTAACAATTTCCATCGATGACAAATTACTAAAAGAAGGAAGAAAATATGCCAGGATGCACGGTACATCTCTTAATTCACTGCTCAGGCAGTTACTTTCAAAAACAGTAGCACCAACATCTAATGATTGGTTAGAGGAATGTTTCCGGTTGATGGACAGGGCAAAAGGAGACTCGAAAGGAGAAAAATGGAATCGAGAGGACTTATACGATGTCTAAAATTTTTATCGATACAAATATCCTGGTTTATAGTATGGATTCTAATGACCCGGGAAAAAAAGAAAAATGCAGGAATATTCTTAAGAATATCCGGGAAAAACAAAACGGAGTCATATCTACTCAAGTTTTACAGGAATTTTATGTGACAACAACGAAAAAACTAAAAGTAGAACCTTTCATCGTAAAAAATATCATACATTCACTTGAGAATTTTGAAATCGTTACAATAAATGTCGAAATAATAAAGGAAGCAATAGATTGTAGTATATTAAATCAAATTTCCTTTTGGGACTCATTAATTATTGCCGCAGCCGAGTATTCCAGGTGCGACCAGGTGTGGACGGAAGATTTAAATAATGGACAAATTATAAGAGGGGTAAAAATATATAATCCATTAATATAGTCCCTCGGCAATTCCCATTTTAGCCACGGACTCACACTGATTTACACAGATTTTAAAAAAAATAAACCAAATATAGGGGGGATTTTTTTACAAAATTCAATAGAAAATTAGGAGACGCACTGCGTCAACCTATGTCAATTCATCAAATCCAAATCATTATGAATAAGTTGAAAAGATTTAGGAATTTGAGTATAATTATGACCTGGAGATATTTGAAGAAGATGAAACTTGAGCAATTCGATTTCCCTATGAAAGATTTTTTTATCGAAGTCTTTAAGGAAAAAATTTTCTTAGTAGGCGGAACCATTCGTGATTACCTGCTTTACGGTGAAACCGGGCAGGACCGTGACATCGACTTAGTGGTGACCGGCTGTACCTATCTGGAAATTGAAAAAAAGTTAAAACCCTTTGGCAAGACCAACACAGTGGGCAGGAGTTTTGCGGTTGTTAAGTTTACAAAGGATGATAAAACCTTTGATATATCGGTACCCAGGAAAGATGTTAGGAAAGATAATCATTCCCATTCCCATAAGAATTTTATCGTAGAATACGGCCCCCAGATCAGCCTGCAAGAAGACATGAAGCGGAGAGATTTCACCTGTAATTCCATCGCCTTGAGATTAATAGATATGGAGGTCATCGACCCCTTTAACGGAATCAAAGCCGTGAGGGAAAAAAAGATCGTTATGACCGGTCCCGAAACCTTTTTTGATGATCCTTTACGAATATTACGGTGTGCCCGGTTTGCCTCGGTGCATAAATTTGCGGTGGATAAAACGATCTATTTACATTCAAAAAATGTCAGGTTGGATGAATTGAGCGCGGAACGGGTCGTGGAAGAGTTGTTCAGGCTGCTTTCGGAATCGGAACATCCGTCGGTGGGGTTAAGCGAGTATTTTAAATTATCTGTTCTTGAAAAACTTTTCCCGGAACTTTACATCTTAACCCTGACGATCCAGGATGCTGTTTTTCACCCGGAGACTGATGAATACGGTCATCATACGGTCTGGATACACACGCTGATAACAGTGGATGTGGCCAAAAAATTAAGTCGCCGATTTGCCTTGAATGAAGAGGAAACCTTAGCATTACTCCTGGCTGCCCTGCTTCATGATACTGCCAAGGCAGTGACCACAAAATGGGAATTTAAACGGGGCAGAATGACCGTTACCTCAATCTTCCATGATACGAAAGGAAGGGATATTGCCGAGCGGTTCTTATCCGATCTGAAAATCGAAACCAGGAGAAATTTCCCCTTAAAGGATGTTGTGTTGGCCTTAGTTCGACACCACCACCGGATTTATGACCTCTATAGGAACCGGAACAAGGTCGGTTTCAAAGCTATTTCCCGCCTGGTTCGGGACTTAGACGGCCGGGAGTTTTTACTGGTTTTGCTCGATTTCGCGGACCGCCGTTCCCGGGAACCGGAACCGCTGAATTTTGACGATCTTGATGAAATCTCCCATTGGCTCCTGGCGCGGAAGGAGGAGTTAAATGTGAACCGGGAGAGCATAAAACCTTTAGTCATGGGCCGGAATTTATTAAAAATAGGAGTGACGCCGGGTAAGAAAATGGGGAAATATTTGGATAAATTATATGAGCTTCAACTCGACGGTGTATTTCACACCACTGAGGAGGGCCTCAAACTCTTCACCAAGATGAATAAGTAACTATTCCATAAAAATCTTGTGCTCCTGCCTGCGTTTATCCATATTTTTTTCGACAGGGAATTTTTCGCCGGTCAGCGGATCGGTTCCGGTATAATAAATAACGGAGGAAAGTGTCATGGGTAGGGGTAAAAAAGCCTGTACCTGCCGGGGAAGAAAACCGAAGATTGATCGGATTTCTCTTTTCATTTTCCTCATCTGGGCCAAATTGCTGCCGGGATGGCAGGACATCAGGTAGGGGAGGAGGTATTGCCTTTTCCCACTTTCGGAATTCAAACG
>JAGLQA010000130.1 GCA_023137075.1 Candidatus Aminicenantota bacterium | reverse complement strand
TTTAATTTATTAAGAATCAGGTCATAGCGGATGCCTGAACCGATTGTCACTCGGTTTACATTTTTTATGCGGGCCGCATTTTTAAGCAGATCGAGCCATTTACCGCCGTCCATCTCTAAGTTGGAGCACAGGGAGGGGAAAAGACAACTCTCGCGCGGGCAGCGCCATCCTATTTTACATCTGAAACCGTACATATTGGCCGATGGGCCTCCAATATCGGTAACCTGTCCTTTGAAATATTTTTTTGCTGCGATGATCTTTATTTCACCCAGGATCGAAGCCGGTGTACGACTGATAATCCTTTTGCCCTGGTGCAGGGAGAGCGAGCAAAAGGAGCAACCCGATACACAGCCGCGGTGGGCCGTAACCGAATTGCAGATCATTTCAAAGGCGGGGATTTTTTCCCGGTAGACCGGGTGGGGCTCTCTTATATAGGGCAGTTCATAGATTCTGTCCAGGTCGCTGCCCCTTATATTATCAAAACCGGGATAATGGACTAAAAAGCGTTTCCCGGCCGGTTGGGCCAGTACGCGGTGCAGGCTGTGGTAAAACAACCGGTAAAATTCGCTGAAGGTCTCTTGCGACCGCATGACATCTTCTTCCGGCGGCAGCAGCCGGGCTTCTTCCGGTGCCGCTTTTCTCATTATTACCGTTCCCGGTATACCGGCCAGAGATTCTCCGGAAGAGATTCTCCGGGCGATCTCTTTTACCTGGAATTCCCCCATGCCGTGAACCAGGATGTTGGCCCGGGAATCTTCGATAATGGAGCGCCTCACCTGGTTGTCCCAAAAATCGTAATGGGCCACCCGTCTCATCGACGATTCGATGCCGCCTATCACAATGGGGACATCTTTATAGGCACGCCTGACCAGGTTGGCATACACGATGACGGCCCGGTCCGGCTTTATGCTGCCTGTGCCGCCCGGCGCGTAGGGATCGTCGCTTCTTTGCCGTTTAAAGGAGGTATAATTGGAAACCATGGAGTCCACGTTTCCCGAGGTAATTCCGAAAAAGAGGCGGGGTTTTCCGAATATGGTGATTGATGCCGGGTCCCGCCATGCGGGCATGGCAATAATACCCACCCGCCATCCTTCACGTTCCAGCACACGGCCAATCAGCGCCGTACCGAAAGAGGGGTGGTCCACGTAGGCATCACCGGTAATGAGTACCACATCTACCTCACCGGACCCGGGCAGTTCATTTTTATTCAGTGGTAAGAATCCCGTCTTCATATTGTTCCGGGCAAATCTACGATTGGAGTTTTTGCCGCGGATTATCCAGGAAATCGAAGCGTTTCAGGCCACAGCAGGGGCAATTATCCTGTTTCTCTATTTCGAACATATTCCAGGTCCCGTTCCATACGTCAACATTGATTAATTTGTGCAGTAGGGCTTCTTTTTTACCTGTTAAAAATTTGATGGCCTCGGTCACTTCGATATTGGCAATGATGTTGACTGCCGTGGGCAGGACGCCGTAGGTTTCAGTCCCGGGTATATCTTTATCAGGAGGCAGGTCGTTGATGAAGCAGCGCAAGCACGGTGTTTGCCCTGGGATAATCGTAAAAACGTTACCGTAAGCGGCCATAACACCGGCATAAATCCAGCTTATGCCGTGCTTGATACAGGCATCGTTTAGAAGCATCCGGGTCTCGAAATTATCGGTGGCATCCAATAGGAGGTCGGCTCCGAGAATGATGTCTTCTATATTATCGGCATTCATTTGGACCACTACCGGTTCGATGACCACCTGGGAATTTACCTGGCTCAGTTTTTTCGCGGCAATTGTCGTTTTGGGTTGTCCCTGCTTTACATCTGCTTCATCGTAGAGGATTTGCCTATGCAGGTTGTCCAATTCGACTTTATCCCGGTCTACGATTTTTATATGACCGATACCGGCCCTGACCAGGGTGTTGGCAATGTTTGCTCCTAAACCACCGCACCCGGCCACCACGACTGCCGAATCGAGCAGTTTCAGCTGCCCCTCTTCACCAAGTTCTTCGAACAGCATTTGCCGGTTATAGCGAAACAAGGACGACCGATCGTTTTTTCTTCCCATAGTTCTTTTATATCATTCTATTCAGGCATTTGTCAACTCAAAATCCGCCAAAAAAATATAAAGGACGGGGCAACCCCTTGCGATTGCCTATCATTACGGGATCATGGAATTTAGGCAATAATATCTTATGGCGAAGTGGGATATAGTTTTAAAAATAGATAACCAGGTGCTAATCGCTGACTTCTACTTCAATAACCGTGTTATTCGGGTCGGACATACTCTCTTTGCTTGAAGTAATTTCCAATTCCCACTTGAAATTATTGATTTTTTTTGCATCACTGCAGGTACCGTTTTCAATTTTTGCAATCTTGCATTGTTTTTCGTCGCCAATCGGGTGGTTAACGGCTACCGTAATCGTTACATTGTTTTTCCATGATTCAATCCGCGGGATCTTCTGCGTGTCTGCGGCGTAAAAAGGTTCCATTAATCGTTCCGCACCTTCCTCTTTCTTCTTAAAAACAGTAACCGACGTTTCCGGATTCTTTTTTAGATTGTTTGAAACACTTCCTTCAAAAAAGTAATTCATTTTTGACCTCCTCTGTCTTAATCACATACCTTTGGACATCATTTTCATGAAATCCTCGTTTGTTTTTGTTTTCGATAATTTGTCGACCAACAATTCCATAGCTTCGACTTCGCTCATCTGGGAAAGGACTTTTCGTAATATCCAGATTTTATTCAACTCCTCCTGGTCGATGAGGAGTTCTTCTTTCCTTGTACCGGAACGGAATATGTCGATGGCTGGGAAAACTCTCTTATCCACGAGTCGTCTGTCGAGGTTTATTTCCATGTTTCCGGTTCCTTTAAATTCTTCGAAGATGACTTCGTCCATCCTGCTGCCTGTGTCGACCAGGGCCGTGGCAACGATGGTTAAACTTCCACCATTTTCGATATTCCGGGCCGAGCCGAAGAACTTTTTCGGTTTATTCAGGGCATTGGCGTCCACACCACCGGAAAGTACCTTTCCGGAGGGAGGCGTAATGGCGTTATGCGCCCGGGCCAGACGGGTGATTGAGTCGAGCAGTATGACGACATCTTTGCCCATTTCCACCAACCGTTTTGCTTTTTCCAGGACAATTTCCGCAACTTTCGTATGCCTGATGGGCACTTCGTCGAAGGTCGACGAAACGACTTCACCATTAACGTTCCTGGCCATGTCGGTCACTTCTTCCGGTCTTTCGTCGATGAGTAAGACGATTAAGGTGATTTCCGGGTGGTTAACCTCGATGGAATTGGCGATGCTCTGCAGAATCATTGTTTTTCCGGTTCTAGGGGCAGCGACGATTAATCCTCTTTGGCCTTTACCGATGGGAGTGAGCAGGTCCATTACCCTTCCGGTAATATTGTCGGAAAGGGTCTCCTGTTGAATTTTCTCCTCGGGGTAGAGGGGTGTCAATTTTTCGAATTTTTTGTTTTTCCTGATGTTAAAAACCTCTTCGGGATCGGTTGAGTTGACGGCTTCTACAGTTAAAAGTGCGAAGTATTTTTCTCCTCCCTTGGGTGGCCGTACCGAACCGGAAATGGTATCTCCGGTTCTTAAATCGAATTTATGAACCTGGGAAGGTGATAGATAGATGTCTTCCGAACTGGATAGGTAAGAATACTCCTGGAATCTCAAGAATCCATATCCTTCATTAAGAACCTCGAGTACCCCTTCGGCGAATAAATTGCCGTTCGCGCTGGCCTGGGCATTAAGAATATTAAAATAAAGAGAATTCTTGTCTTTTATATTCTGGGCATCTAAGTCAAATTGGGACACTACATTTTTCAAGTCGGTTACTTTCATCTCTTGTAAATCTTTTAAGGTATACATTATTACTCCATTAACGCTTCATTTATATTGTCTAATATCTCTTCTCTATTGATATTTAATTTAATTGAAAACGAAATTACTTTTAAACCAAATTTATTTTGAAGATTTGTTTTTTGATTTAATAATCCAGAAGTTCCTATTTTATCACTTTTAGTCAATACTGTCAACATTTTAAATTTTTTATCTAATAATTGGGATAAAATTTCGATGTCCGGGTCGGTGAAACCCCGCCGCGAATCGATTAAAATGACGATCAGTTTCAGGTTCCGGACCGTTGAAAAGAAGCTACTGATCAGGGCTTTCACCCTTTGACTCTCTTTTTTTGATATTTTTGCATAGCCGTACCCGGGTAAATCGACAAAATAAAAAGATTCGTTGATAAAATAATAATTGACACTGACGGTTTTTCCGGGTTTGGAACTGGTCCTGGCCAGGTTTTTCCTGTTGAGCAGTTTGTTGATCAATGAAGATTTTCCCACGTTCGACCTGCCGATAAAGGCAATTTTTTTGCTGTCATCCGCCATTAATTCTTTTTCGGAAAAGACAGTACGTGCTGTGGCGCTTGTTTTTATTTTCATTGTGATCTCACCGTCCCGTTGTGGTCCTTTTGCGAGTTATTGTTAGTTAAGCTTTTTACTGCAGCTTGGTATTTAAGAACGGCCGTATGACCTTACTATTTACATTCTTTATTTTTATGGGTTTCTCTAATACGATGTCTAACAATTCATCCATATTGTCGACTAAATGAACTTGCATGGTTTCTTTAATATCATCCGGGATGTCTTCTTTGAAGTCTTTCTCGTTATCGCTGGGTATCAGGATATTTTTTAATCCGTACCGGTGCGCGGCAATGATTTTCTCCTTGATACCGCCTACGGGTAAAATCTTTCCTCGCAGCGTGATTTCGCCGGTCATGGCGTAGTTGGCTCTTACCGGGATTCCGGTAAGAAGCGAGATAATGGAAACGGCCAGGGTGACGCCGGCACTGGGTCCCTCTTTGGGTACGGCTCCTTCGGGTATATGGATATGGATGTTATATTTTTCAATTTCGTTGGTGTCGAAGTCCAGTTCCGAGAGCTGGATCTTGGAGTAACTGAAGGCAGTGGAGGATGATTCCTTCATGATTTCTCCCAACCTGCCGGTTAAGATCAGGTCTCCTTTACCTTTTAAGAAACGGGATTCGATGACCAGGATATCGCCGCCGGATGCGGTCCATGCCAGGCCTATAGAGACCCCGATTTCCCCTTCGTTCAGCATTTTCAGCTTGTTAAATTTGGGAATGCCGAGGAATTCTTGCAGGTGGGTTTTGTTTAGTACAAAGGTTTCTCTATCTTCCGAAATGTCCCCTTTTTCAACAAATTTCCGGGCGATTTTTCTGAGGATCACCGCGATCTGTCTTTCCAAATTTCTGACGCCGGCTTCCCGGGTATAATCGTTTATAATATCCAATATCAGGTCATCGCTGATTTCGAAATTATGCAATCGCAGGCCGTTTTTTTTCGCTTGCTTTTTTATCAAAAATTCCCGGGCGATTTTTAGTTTTTCCCTTTCGGTATACCCGGAGATTTCGATTACTTCCATCCGGTCCATCAGCGCGGGGGGAATGGGATCGGCGAAGTTGGCGGTGGTTATGAAGAAGACCTGGGATAAATCGATTTCAAGGTCCAGGTAATGATCGACAAATTCGGCGTTTTGTTCCGGGTCTAAGGCTTCGAGCAGCGCTGAGGCCGGGTCTCCCCTGAAATCGGAATTCAATTTATCGATTTCGTCCAATAGAAATACCGGGTTTTTATATTTTGCTTTTTTTAAACCTTTTATGATTTGTCCGGGGTAGGAACCGATATAGGTTCGCCTGTGCCCCCTGATTTCCGCTTCATCCCTTACGCCGCCTAAAGAGACCCTGACAAATGCCCGGTTGAGCGCCCTGGCGATGGATTTTGAGAGGGAACTCTTTCCGACTCCCGGGGGGCCGACAAAGCATATAATCTCTCCTTCCGGCTTTTTAACCAATTGGCGCACGGCTAAATAATCCAGTATACGCTCTTTTACTTTCCACAGCCCGTAATGGTCTTCATCGAGGATTTCGGCTGCCAATTTGATGTCCTTGTTTTCCTCTTTCACTTTTTCCCAGGGAATGACCAGCAGCCAGTCGAGGTAGTACCTTGAGACCGTGCTTTCTGCCGAATAGGGGGGCATCATTTCCAATCGTTCAAGTTCTTCGTCCGTCCTTTTTTTGACATATTCCGGTAGATTTGCGGCCTCTATCTTTTTCCTGTATTCATCGATTTCATTGGACTGGATATCTTCTTTATCTTTGCGCGGTTCCTCCCGGTTTGCCTTTAGCTTGAACAACTCTTTTTTTAAGATATTATAGACTTTGACGCCCCTGGTGTAGACATTCAATTCTTCCAGTAAGGATTGCTTTAGATTCAAGGGAATATTGATCATCGAGATGATGATATCGGTAATTTCCGATACCTGGTTGGATTCCAATTTGGCGATTATTCCGTGCAGTTTCACCCGCTTCAGGGTTATGTATTCTTCGAAAATGGTTACCAGGTTGCGGGAGAGATCGAAGTAATTCCTTCCTTTTTCGATGACTTCTTTCAGCGGTTGAATTTTGACTAAAAAACAATCATCCTCTTTCATAAATTCCTGGATTTTCCCTCTTTCTAACCCGTGAATGATGACCCGGTAGCTGCCGTTATTTTGTTCGGCCGATTTTTCAATCCTGGCGATAACACCTGTTTTGCATATTTCATGAGTGATAGGGGCTTCCGTAACCTGGTTTGTCTGCATAGAGAGAAAAATAAACCCGTTATATTTATCCTTTGAGTCTTTCAGTGCGTTTATCGACTTATCCCTGCCAACCAGGATCGGGATAATGGCGGCGGGGAGAGAAACCAGTTCCCGTAAGGGAATCAACGGCAAAATAATCTCTTTTTTTTTCACGCTATCCACTTTTTTTTCTTTAAATAATTATTGTCAACTATAATCTTCTCGACTTCTTCTTTTCTTGAGGGCAGCTCATACATTAAGTCAAGCATCATTTCTTCAAAAATGGCTCGCAGCCCCCTGGCTCCGACACCTCTATCTTTTGCCTCTTCGGCGATTTCTTCCAGCACTTCCTGTAGAAAATCAAGTTCGATTCCGTCTATCTCGAAGAGTGCTTTATACTGCATGGTGAGCGCATCGCGGGGTTCGGTTAAAATCCGTAAAAGGTCTTGCTGGGATAATTCTCCTAGAACTCCGGTTACCGGGAAGCGTCCGATCAACTCCGGGATTAAACCGAATTTAACCAGGTCCTCCGGCTGTACATTCGCAAAAACATTCATTTCATTCAGGGCCGCGATTTTTTTGTCAGAATTGAATCCAATCACATTCTTTTTCATCCTGCGTTTGATGATTTTATCGAGTCCGACAAAGGCTCCACCGGCAATGAAAAGAATATTTTTCGTGTTAATTTTTATGAATTCCTGGTGCGGGTGTTTTCTTCCGCCTGTTGGCGGGACACTGGCTTCCGTTCCCTCGATTATTTTTAACAGGGCCTGCTGCACACCTTCGCCGGATACATCCCGTGTAATCGATGTGTTTTCACTCTTGCGTGAGATTTTGTCGATTTCGTCTATATATATGATCCCGCGTTCAGTGAGGCTCTTATTTTCACCTGCCACGTGGTACAATTTCAACAGGATGTTTTCAACATCTTCGCCAACATAGCCGGCCTCGGTAAGGGTGGTTGCGTCGGCTAAGGCAAAGGGGACTTCCAGGATTTTTGCCAGGGTTTCGGCAAGCAGCGTCTTGCCTGTACCTGTCGGCCCGATCAACAATACATTGCTTTTTTTGATTTCAAAATCCGAGATATTCTCAATATTGAAGATTCGTTTGTAGTGGTTATAAACGGCAACTGCAAGTTTTTTCTTGGCCGTCTCCTGGGAAATGATGTATTGATCTAATTTTGCCTTTATCTCCTTCGGGGTGAGCATTTTTTTCATATCTTTAATATCGTGTTTAATGGGTTCGGAGGAGAAGATAAGGTTGTAGGCAGTCTTTGTGCATTCGTCGCAGATGAAGACCCCGGGGCCGGCAATTAATTTCACCGCATCAACCTGGGAGATGTTGCAAAAGCTGCATCTGGTTTCTTTTTTTAATTCATCACTCATTTTTTTACTCTTTCTAATTCAAGTTTTTTTCTTTCGCTAATCACCTGGTCTATTATACCATATTCCATTGCTTCTTCCGAATTCATAATAAAATCTCTTTCGATGTCGGCAGCGATTTTGGATCTTTTCAGGCCGGTATGATACATTATAATATCGATTAGCTTTTCTTTTATTTTTCGTATCTCTTCGGCATGTATCAGTATATCGGTGGCCTGGCCCTGAAAACCTCCTAAGGGTTGATGCAGAAGGACTTTTGAATTGGGAAGCGCGAATCGTTTCCCCTTTGTACCGGCTGCTAGAAGCACCGCTGCCATGGATAATGCCTGCCCGATGCATATGGTAACAATGTCGTTTTTGATAAATTTCATGGTATCGTATATGGCCATACCGGATGAAATATTACCGCCGGGAGAATTAATGTAAAGCGAAATGTCCTTTTCCGGGTCATCCGCTTCTAAAAAAAGTAATTGGGCAATGATTACATTGGCTACATTGTCATCTACCGGGGAACCGAGGAATATGATTCCGTCTTTCAACAGCCTGGAATATATATCGTAGGCCCTCTCAACGTTTCCGCTTTGTTCAACAACTATGGGAATTAAAGCCATTTTATACCTCTTTTATTTTAATTTTTTCTTTTAAGAAGTCCATTACTTTTTCTTTCAGCATGGGTTCTTTTAAATTTTGCAGGTCTTTTTTGGAATTCAGGTAATACTTTCGTATCTCTTTTACGGGAATGCTATTTTTCTCCGCGATTTTTTTGTATTCAGTCTCTAATTCATCGGAGGTAACTTCAATTTTGAATTCCTCCTTTACAGAATCCAAGATTAAGGATAACTTAATCGATTTTTCCGCCTGGGGTTTTAAGGGGGCCAGCATTTTTCTCGCCTCTTCGTTATCTTTTAAATTAATCGGGGTTTGCGCGTACTGGCTGACGAACTGGGCTACCTCTTGTTCCACCAACGATTGGGGTACGGGAAATTCGCAGACCTCGATTAGTTTGTCGACGATCAATTGGGAAATTTTATTTTCCCGTTGATTTTTTTCATATTGCTCATAATTCGATTTTAATTGTTTCTTGAAAGCTTCTTCATCGCTAAAACCGATTTTCTGCAGGAAATCCTTATCAATGGTGGGTTTGACAAGTTCGAAAATACCTTCGATTTCGATATAGTGTTCAAGCTCCTTGCCTGCCCATATTTTTTTTTTATAATCTTCCGGATATTTTCTCTTAACCGTTATTCTGTCATTCAGCTTTTTACCGACCAAGTCTTTATATAACTCGGGGATTTCACATTCACCTTCTTTACTCACCGTATAATCGACTTCTTTTTTTGGGGTCATTCTCTTTGTGTCAAGAAGCTTAGACTGGTATTTCAGACTGACCTGATCTTTCTCTTTAATATCTCTTTTGGTGACCGGAGACCTTCTCCTGTTTTCCTCGAGAAAAGCATCGACCTGTTTTTTCTCGTTGTACTCTTCTAATACCAGTGCAGGCACCTGGATCTCGATTTTTTCGAGATCGGGCAGGGTAATTTCTGGAAAAATTTCAACCTCTATATCCGCTTTAAGATTTTTCCCTTCTTTATGATCGATCTTTTCCACCCCGGGAACAGCGGCGATTTTCAATTTGTCCTTGTCGATCCGTTTATATACCGCCTCCTCGATAGCTTTGTTGACCACCTCGTCGGTGATTGCCTCCTTAAAACGGCTCTTTACCACTTCGATGGGTATTTTTCCCTTCCTGAAACCCGCCAATTTAGCTTCTCCGGCATATTTGACCGCGGTTTCTTCGAATTTTTTATCAATCTCTTCCTTCGGCACTTCGATCGAGAATTTTACAATTAAATCGTTTTTACTGTCTTGCTCCTCCTTTTTCTCTTTCTCTTTACCTGTTTTTTTCTTCTCGTTTTTATCCGGTTCCGTTTTTTGAGAATCGTCCGCAGTCTTTTTCCGGTTTTTTACCTCAGCAGCGGAATCGGGTTTAACGGTTCCGGCAGACTCTCTTGTTTCCGCATCGTCGCTGCCACAATTGACCGTTTCCTCTAATTCTTCTTTTGGTGTATTCATGAAAAATCTCCTGAATTCTTAGATTCTTAAATTTTCGATGTCTTTTTTGATTTGCTCGATAAGATTATTTTTCGATTTGAATTTTATTTCATCTCTGAGTTTGGATGCAAAATAAATTTTCACCTCTTTCCCATAGACGATTCTATCGAATTCAAATATATGGGACTCTACCCTTTTTTCCATGCCTAAAAATGTGGGCCTGCGGCCGATATTAGTGATTGACTCAAAGGTTTCATTATCAATTTCGACTTTCGTTTTAAAAACGCCTTCAGGTAATAACGAATTACCGGTTTTTACATTGATTGTGGGGAAGCCGAGTTCCCGGCCCATTTTATCACCTTCGGTTATGATTCCTTCGATATGATAAAAACGCCCCAGCATCCGCTGCGCTTCTTCGAATTTTGCGGCAAATAGTCTTTCCCTGATATTGGTACTCGATATCCTGATACCGTCAACCACCTCAGGCTCCACTACCCGGAGATTAAATCCGAATTTACCTTTCATCTTTTTCAAAGATTCAATATTTCCTCCCCTGTTCCTGCCGAACTTGAAATCTTCCCCCACAACGATATATTTAATGTTGAAGGTCTCGATTAAAAAATCCTTTATAAAATCCTCGGCCTGAAGATGTGATATTTCAATAAAATTCATAAATGTGATGCGATCTACCTTTTGCTCTTCTAAAACCCGTTTCTTTTGAGCTTCGGTAAAGATCAGGTTTTTCTCTTTTTTTAAGTATTGTTTGGGGTTTGGGGTGAATGTAAGGATATGCGAAAAGAGATTTTCTTTGGCGGCGATTTCTTTTAAATTCATGATGATTTTTTTATGTCCGCGGTGGAACCCATCAAAATTTCCAACTGCAATCACACTTTTTTTTTTATTATTATCACTCATTTTGCTTCTTTTTATTTATCGATTTTTCTCACTTATCATTATTTGTTACCCTATTATACCATGAATACATTAGAATTATCAACCATGAATATAACAAACCCGGTTTTATTGTCGATTTCTTCCCGGAAGGATAAAAAAACTAATCCCCGGTTTCTATGAAAACCTTTTCATAGAAATCGGTTTTTAGCAGGACGTTTTCACTTTTTAAGGGGTTTAAGGGCTTAAAAAATCCGATTACCAGGATCAAAAGGAACAGGATTAATAGTATATTAAACAACTTATTAATCCGTGTTTTGGTGATAGCTTTCAATTCATCTCTCATTAGCTCTACTTTTAATTCATCGGATTCATTTACTTTTTTACTGCGGATTATGGATTTTCGTATTAATTTGTAAAGGCATTTGTATACCTTGTATTCGGTGAAAATCCCTAATTCAACTAACTCTCGTACGGAATTTTTACCATTAATATATTTTAACATATTTGCTTCGGTGGCATTTAAATAAATTTTATCGCTGTCGGAAGGTGTGTCTTCTTCATACTCGTCTATAATTTCAATATTTTTGGTCTCTACCGGTATCGGTTCAAAAACCATATGCTCGTCGGGGACTAATTTTTTGATAAGGGGCCATTCGTCTAGCATTTGTACCCCTTCCATAATAATGTTGTCCGTGGGCATAGGTTCGATAATCTTCATGGACTCATCCAACCGGTCGATTACTTTGAAATCGTAATCCCCTTTTTTCCATTTAAAAAGAGAGAGTACGATTTCACCGGCCTGGGTTTTTAACGATTCGGCAATTGTTTTTTCATCTATTAAGCCCATGCCGACTAATATTTCACCGATTTTTTGCTTTGTCCTTTTCTGGATAGCAAGCGCCCGGGTCAACATCTCTTCACTGATCAGGTCCTGCTTCACCAGCACGTATCCCACCCGCATTTCCAATTTCTTCGGGAAGGAGTCCACTCCGACTATTAAACCGTGCTCGAAAATTAACGTAATGAATCCTTCATCTTTGGTGAAAGTCAATATGCCGGTCTTACCTTGCAGGGAGAACAACTGCAGGATGTCCGGGACTTTGAATTCTTTTAACGTTCCTTTAAATGCCATTTTCTTCTCCTAAAACAGAAAATAGGTTGACAAGGAAAAATAAGATTACTGCAGCAACCCCGACAAAATTAAAAAATATCGGTGAGGTTGAAAATATCTTATTGAAAGTAATGATGCCGATGATGGAAAAACCCAATAGTAGATAAATAATCGTTGTTAATAAAACAAACAGCCATTTTTTGTTCCTGTAGTTCAGGTTTAAACCCGGAATTAAAATCGACAATAATAGAATGATCATATATTTTTTCTTAAATCTTCTATTTAGCTCTTTTTCCTTTAATACTTTGGCTTCCAAAAATATGACGTCTTTAATTAAAAATAGTTGATGACATTCTTCACATAACTTGTAGGAGCGGTGGATTAACGTTTTTTTAATTGTTTTCGAACATTTGGAGCAATAGGTACTGTCACCTAAGTTGGGGTACATTTTTTGTATCAACATAGCGTATGCGATAAACAACAATATATAATAAATGACCGGTATCTTAAAAAATTCGCTGAAAACATTTTTAAGAAAGATGGGGAAATTAAACTTCTGTCCTGAAATATTGAATAATCTCTTCCACAGGACGCCCGGAACCTTATTCACCTCTTTTAGTTCCAATTCCGCGTTTTTATATTTTTTGAGCCCCGGATACCTTTTGGACCACAAATCGAAGGCTTTCGAGTTTCTTTCTCTCAATAATGCCAGGGTAAAATTGTTTAAGGTGGTGTCGTTTTTATCATCTAAGTTTAACGACTCTTTATAATTCCGGATGCTGGCCGGTATATCCCCGGACCTGAAGTAAATGTTTCCCATTAAATTATACTTCAGAACACTGCGATAGCTCTCACCCGTGGACAAGAGGATATCTAGTGCCGTATCGGGCTGTTTTTTTTCATAATAGGAGAAGGCCTGAAGTACTTTTATCTCGTCATCGAACCGATCATAATCATCTTTGTCATACAATTTTCCATTATTTATATTTTGAGTCGTTCGGAAATCTTTACTGTTGATTTTTCTTTCGAAGGAGAGGTTTAAACTGTAAAAGAGGGACATGACAGAGATCAATATTAAGATGAATAACAGGGCTTTCTTTTCAGTATTACTTAGATAGACCCATAAAAAACCGGATATTAAAAAGGGATAGATAAACCATCCGGAAAGGACGAATATCGGCCATATTAAGACCAGGATAACAAAAGCTGTCAGAGGAATCGACAACCCGCCTTTTTCGTTAAATAACAGGTCGTAGCCGGCTAATCGAAAATACCTGATGAATAACGCAATTGAGAATATAAAAAAGACAAGGATCCCGGAGAAAAACAGGTTATTGAAAAAGGTGTTAAAAATCAGGAATGATGATTTAAAGTCTTTGAGAGTCATACCCAACTGGGTGAAGACATTTTTGAAATCCGGGAAAATTTCACCCTTTTCACGGTTCATTTTCTCTAATTTGTTGTAGATATACCAGTACTCCGGTGAAAGATTTACAACCTTATTGTAAAATGCTTTTGCCAGGTTGGTCTCTTTTTTTGAAAAATAGTAATCCCCGAATTTTATTAAGTGCCGGGCAATTTTCTTTTGTTCGTTCCGGGAAATCTCTTCAAAATTTATTGCTTTCAACTCCGAAAGTACTTTGCTATATTTTTTCGCGGAATCATGGAAATATATTTTCTTCAAATTCCCCCAGGGATTGCTTTTAGAAACCATTAGAATAGAACAAAAGAGAAATAAGAAAAAAAACACTGATTTTTTTTTCATTTTTTTATCCTGGATTTTTATTTAGTCTTTTATTATAAACCTTAGTCAAATTATTTATTACCTCTAACAGGAATTTCTCTTCTTCCGGTGTTAGATTACCTTTAGTCTTTTCTCCCAATACCTCGATCAATCTGATAAAGGCCCGGGCGCCTTCAAGGTCATTCTTTAACTCGCCGGACATGGGATCCCGGATTTCTCCTAAGTTTATCATCGACTGGGTGGCCAGCATTAAGATAACGGCTTTGAAATCTTTCTCCATTTTCACTTCGATTGCTTGCACTCCTTTAGAAAAAGTATTATTATACCTTATATATATATCATTATTAACAAAAAAAAACAAGATGAAAGAATTTAATAAACTAATAAAAATTATGAAAAGGTTGAGGAACCCGGTAAACGGATGCCCCTGGGACAGGGAACAGACCCCTGACTCCTTAAAAGAGTACATCCTCGAGGAAGCCTATGAATTGGTGGAAGCCATTGAGATGGACTCAGCCGAGAGTCAGAAGGAGGAGTTGGGTGATTTATTACTGCAAATTGTTTTCTTATCCCGGATACACCGGGAGAAGAATCATTTTAGTGAACGGGATGTCATTAACACCATCTGCAAGAAACTTATCCTCCGGCATCCTCATGTTTTCGCTGATGTTACGGTGCGATCTGCCGACCAGGTGAAACAAAATTGGGAAAAGATAAAAAAAAAGGAGAAGAAGAGGAAAAGTATTCTCTCGGAGTACCCGGACCACATGCCTGCTCTGATTACTGCCAAACGGATTGGTGAACAGGCGTCGAACGTGGGATTCGATTGGCAGGAGCCGTTGGCAGCCCTAGAAAAGGTGGAGGAGGAACTGGCGGAACTCAAAAAGGAATTAAAAAAAGGCCGAAAAGAGCGAATTTTTGAAGAGTTAGGGGACATCCTGTTTGCCGCTGCCAATGTGGCGCGGTTGGCCCGAATCAACCCGGAATTTGCCTTGCGCAGCGCCAACAAAAAATTTGTTGCCCGGTTCCATTACATTGAAGAACAGTTGAAAAAACAGGGTAAGGATATCGATAAAACCAGCCTCGATGAAATGGAAGAGTTGTGGCAGGAGTCAAAAAAAAAATTACTCTCTAATAAATGATGAAGTGGGCGCTATGCTTACTACGAGTTATTTTACTTATCTACTGATTGATTTTCTATTAATATTTCTACTTTTTTTATGAAGTCATTCATCTCGTTGATCATCAATAACAACTCTTCTTTGTCAAATTGAACATAATCGGCATAGTCTGCTTTTGAACGTTTATCGTAGGCTTTATGAAGAAATTTTCCATATTTTCTATCTATGATATTTCCCTTTACAAAGGTTTTGTTAAACCAACCGATTAACTCCTGATGTTTAGAGGATTGAAACCGGTGTTTTAAAGCTAATGCAGTTAAAATGTAAAAATAGCTATAATAAATACGGTTCACGGCCATTTGCAGGCGATCGTTGTTAAACGAAAAATCCGCGTCATCAGCAGCTTTTTTGGCTTTTTCGATTCGGTATTTTATCAATGTATTTCTGTCACTTTCATTGATTGTCATGCTCTATACCATTATACCCTGTTCTAACGCATTTATAATAAATGGTTGTTTACCTTTTATTGTTTCCAATTCATTCTTTGAAATTAATTTTACGTCGGTCACAATGTCATATTTTAAATCTATTTCATAGCAGGAAGAAAGAATGGCGTCTTCTAATTGCCAGTCATAATCTTTTTTCAAAATAACCAGGATATCGTAATCGGAATATTCTCGAGAAGTACCGGTCGCCTGGGAACCGAATAACACAACTTTATCAATAAAACCGGAAAATTCTTTTATTAATAGATTTTTTAATTCCTTAAGGATTTGTTTTTTTTTCACTATTTTTTTCATGGTTTTTATTTTATCCGATCTCAACCCTTAATGCAACTCGAAAATTATTTTACTCTTCCCGGCAGTTCTTATTGCGCTTACGTCCGGTAGGGTTGCAATTTTTACAATATTTGTTATAACATGCAATTAAAAATGAAAATAAGATTTGAATTAAAAGAAGTTCTAAAGTTTTATTATAAGAAGAGCGGAAATAGTAGGAAGATACCTTTTACCGTTTTAAATGGCGTCAATCTAAAAATCTATGAAAATAAAATTAATGCCATTGTGGGAAAATCGGGCTGCGGCAAGTCTACCCTGACACGGGTATTAATGGGACTGGAAGATTATGCTGCCGGGGAGATTCTCTATAAGGGTGGTAAAATCGAGTCTGTTCCGATGAAAGAGTTTAGAAAGAAAAACCAGGTCATGTTCCAGAATCCCTTGCTTTCGGTAAATCCCTATTTAAAGATAAAAGCGATTATTTCCGAACCTCTGGTTATCGACGGCAGAGATAAGAGGGGGATCAGGGAGAAGGTAGCGCATTTATTGGATGTGCTCGAGATTCCCCATGACTTCCTGGACCGTTATCCCGGGGAGTTATCAGCCGGGCAATTGCAGCGGGTTGTTTTTGCCAGGGCTTTAGTCCTGGACCCTGAATTTATTGTGTTAGACGAACCTTTTTCCTCCCTTGATGAGATTATGGCGATGCGGTTGATAAAGTATTTTAAGGAAGTCTTTACCCGGTTGAATATGGGCGTCCTGTATATTTCTCACCATTTAAAGAGAGTGCAATTTTTTGCCGACACCGCTGCCCTTATGGAGAAGGGGAAAATCAGCCGGCATGGAGTTGCGAAAAATTTTTTTTGTGAATAAAATTACAATTCCCTTTCGATTTGTGTTTATCGAAGCTCCGTTTTTAATGTTTATTTTTTTCTATTTTCAAATACCTGTGTTTGAAAATTCTGAATTTTAATGAATTGCCTAGTGAATAGATAATATATCCGACTACTGCCAGAAAAACCAGTAAAGCAAACATCAGTTTTCGCATGTTAACTATTATTCTCCTTTTAGTGACACGCCGTAATTTTTTTAATATTTTTCGCAAATAAGTAAAAAAGCAAACTTTTTCAGCTATCTTTCGGTTTTACAACGTATAGGCCCGTTGACGACGCTGCGAAAGATATGAAGAAAAATAGCGATAAAAATTTAATGCAAGTTTGATGCCAGATTCTCTGCTGTGATCCGAAACCCTTTGTTAATTGGGTTCTACGGGTTAACGGTTAAATCCTGGTGATACATTTTCTGCACTTTTTGTGTCAACTTTGTTTGCTTTTCTCCATCAAGGGAGGCCCTTTTCTCCCTGAAAACCCCGTCAAATCAGCGTTTCGAGTGTTTGCCTCAGACTGCGACTTTTTTTGCGCTGTATGATACTTTTTTTGCTATCGCCACCTTGATGTATGGCCACGCATGTGGGGCTTTCGTCTCCTTCGGAATCGACCATGGAAACGCCATAGGAGTATTGATGGCCCGCGGGCAGGGGACCTTGCTCATAGGAAAAAACTGCGGCATCGATCTCGTCGACGAGCTCGAAAGCACCGCCGTCGGTGGAACGGTAGATACGGTATTTTGCCGGCGTAAAAACTTCCTGCGGGTTTTCGGCCCAGGAAAGATAGGCATAGTATTCTCGCTGCAGTAGGGAACGGTTCTCTTTTAACTCTACCTTAACGTCTGCCGGAGGCTGCGGCCAGGCAAACTCCGCTGTTTCGGACTTAAAAACATCACCGTCAAGGACTGCTGAAACCGTAGCTGTTCCGACAGCACCGGAGATAAGCGTGCGTGAATAGACTCCCGAACTAAAGGAAACCTCATCCGCCCATGACCCGGAAGTGGTAGTAAAATCGAAGCCCATATCCACCGGGATCGGCTTTTCTTTTTGTATCCGACCGGTGGTTTGTTTTGCAAAACAAGCTGCTCTTACCCGGACCCGGCCTTTGCCGGCTGCTTTTACCTGCGAGGGATTGAGTTCCATAACCACTCTATCTATATCGTCTATGGAGAAGATCATCACCTTTCTTTGTGTTTTCAACGACCAGTTACCGCTGTTATCTTTAACACGGAGGGTTACGTTATATGTACCCGGATTGTGGTAGGTGCGGCTGACCTTTTTTTTCGAGGAGGTATTACCGTCACCAAAATCCCATTGCCAGCGAGAAATAGAGCCGTCCGGATCATAAGAACCGCTGCCGTCGAAATGAATCGTAACCGGCGCTATGCCGCCATACCTATCCGCATCGATCACAGCCACGGGCCAATTGCAATCTCCCAGGGCACCGGAGCCGCAAACATTTTGAGCGTAGATATTGTCATCATGTCCCCAGGTGACGATGCACCCCCCGGCGCCGTCGGATACGGTACGATGATCTTCATAAACGGTAGACAGACGAACTCCACCGGGAACCCATTTCTTTTCTCCGCCGGCGTCGATATACTGTGCATAAATTCCACGCTCATCTTCTCGGTAATCCTTCCA
>JAGLQA010000013.1 GCA_023137075.1 Candidatus Aminicenantota bacterium | reverse complement strand
ACCGGTTTCGGTCAAAACGGCGAAGCCACCTCTGCCATGGGACCCGAATTCGGTGATTTTAACCTTGACGGCCTGATAGATATCATGGTGCCGGACATGGCATATTCCTGTCTTTATCGCAACACCGGCAAAGGATTTTTCGTGGAGATGAGCGCCCAGTCGGGGATAGCCGCTGCCTGCGGGCAGTATACCAGTTGGTCCGGGAATTTTTTCGATTACGATAACGATGGATTACTGGATATATTCATTTCCAATGGCGACAGTCATCACCTGGAACCGGAAGAAGATTTATTGTTTCGTAATATTAATGGAAAACAATTCCGGGACGTTTCGGCACAAACCGGTAAAGACTTTCAAGCCAAATTCGTAGGACGGGGATCGGCGGTGGGTGATTTCGATAACGACGGCGACCTGGATATCCTGGTATTGAGCTTGAATGACAGACCCCGTCTCATGCGTAACGACGGCGGTAATCGCAACCGTTGGCTTATGGTTCGTTTGATAGGAAAACAAAGCAACCGGGACGCCATTGGATCGCGGGTTCGTCTCACTATGGGGGGAACCACCCAAACCCGTAACGTAATCAGCAGTTCCGGTTATCTTTCCCAGAGCGATAACCGACTCCATTTCGGGCTGGGGAAAAGCAAGAAAGCTGAAAAAATCGAGATTCGCTGGCCGGACGGTAAGGTCCAGGTGCTGAAAAATATAGATGCAAACCAACTCCTGACAATCACCCAGGGGGAAGATAAATAGATGAGGTGGCAACATGCATAGGTGTTTAAAAGTTATCCTCGTTACATTAGTTATTTTGTATTTCGCTATAATGATTATGGTATCTTCACCGGTGTTGGCGGAAACCGAACGGTTTTACGTGGGTGAGGCTGCCTGCCGCCGATGTCACCACCTGGCGGGAAAACGAGACCAGTTTAACCGTTGGTATTTATCCAAACATGCCCGGGGTTATGCAGCCCTGGCTATGCCTGAGGCAGTGGAAATCGCCAGGCTTTCAGGCATCGATGTCAATCCTTTTGACAGTCCCATTTGCCTGCACTGTCACACCACCGCTTCCGACACCGAAGCATGGCAGCGGAATGAGGCGTTCTTTTTAGAGGACGGGATTCAATGCGAATACTGTCATGGTCCCGGCAGCGAATACAGCGATGCAGCCGTTATGGCCGACAGGGAAGCGGCGACAAAGGCGGGGTTACAAATGCCCGGGGAAGATTTCTGCCTGGTCTGTCATGAATCCAAAGAGTCTCATACGTCAGTCCTGGAAACCAGAACCTACGACTACCAAACATTTCTAAACCAGTTGAGGCATCCCGGGAAAGGTGGTGACCTCCCCGGCCCCGGGGAGAACGCCGTATCTCCGGTCCGGGATTCTCAATACCTGGGTGTGATGGTATGTGCCGGGTGCCATAAAGGAGCAGACAAAGGCTATGTATTCAGCAAATGGCGTCTCTCGGCCCATGCCGACGCTTATGCAGTCCTGGGCACAAAAAAAACCTGTCAAAATGCAGGCAAACATCGTGTGAAAAGCAATCCGCAAAAAGCTGCCCTGTGCCTTAAATGCCATGCACCAGGACAGGGGCCGGAAGTGGTGCGGGGCGTGCAGTGCGAAAGCTGCCATGGTTCCGGCAACCGGCACGCACATAACCATGTCATGCGCGATCCCGCCGCTGCGAAAAAAAGAGGACTGGTGAAACCGACACGTAAAACCTGTATCCGCTGTCATACCGGCAAAAATTTCGACTATGTGCAAATGAAAAAAAAGATAGCTCATTGGGAGCCGGAAAAATCCACTGCCAAAACCGGTGCCATTACCTATAAAACCCCATTTAACCTAACGCTTTCCCCCGGAGGGAAAAGACTGTTTGCCGCTTGTGAAGGCTCCGACAGCCTTATTGTGGTGGACACGAGGAAACACACCGTATTAGCGGAGATAAAAGTACAAAACCAACCCCACGGTGTATGTCTCTCCGCCGATGGCAAGAGAATATTTGTCAGTAATCGCGGCTCGGATTCCATTTCCGTCATCGATGCGGATAGTTACCAGGTACTTAAACATATCCCGGTGGGGGACGAGCCCCACGGTTTGGTTACCGATTTGGATGATAACACGCTTTATGTAGCAAACGCCGGCTCTAATGACATATCCGTTATCGATCTCAAG